>JAQTSD010000014.1 GCA_028711445.1 Candidatus Peribacteraceae bacterium | reverse complement strand
GGGAAGGCTGAAGGATGATCCACTCTCCGTGAAGGCGGAAGCCTACGACATCGTTCTTAACGGCTACGAGATCGGCGGCGGGTCGGTGCGTATTCACGAACAGGATCTCCAGAAACAGATCTTCGATATTCTCAAAATCTCTGATGAAGACGCGGAGCGGCGATTCGGCCATATGCTCAAAGCTTTTCAGTACGGTGCCCCACCCCACGGTGGCATTGCTTGGGGCTTGGATCGCATGGCAATGCTCTACGCCGGAGAACCAAATATCCGCGAGGTAATTGCTTTCCCGAAGGATCAGAAGGGGAAAGATCTCCTTCTTGGAGCCCCTTCTCTGGTCCCTGATATCCAACTCAAAGAGCTTGGTATAAAAGTGATGGAAGAGTGAAGAGCCCTGTCTAATGCGCTCAGGGATATATAGCTTAAATAGCTATTTTATGCTAAAATATCAAGATGAACCCTAACCCGACAGGACCCGGAGGCACACCCGACAAGAAGGAATTCCTCTCTCAGCAGTTTGCCGAGAGTCAGCGACGAATTGAGGCGTTGCGCGCAGCCATCGAAGAGAAGAAACATGGCCATGAGATCCAGAAAATTCAAGAAGCGAAGAGGGCAGAAGAGTACGTCTTACAAGAGCAAGAACAACAGGAGGCGCAGGAGCGTCTTGTGAAGCACTGGAAGAAACAAAAGAAACAGCGTGAGGAGGATGTAGCGGAGATGAAAAAGCAGCAGGAGGAACATCTCAAGTATCTCGAAGCGAAGAAGGCGAAGACGGAGCGTGAACAGGCGAAGCGCGCGGGCTATTTGAAGGAACTGGCTGCACAGAACAAGTTTATGATGCGTGCGGAGAAGCGTAAGACTGAAGCGCAGAAGTATGTCGAAACGGGCAAGCGGGAGGCGGAAGGCCTCACGTTCCGTCGAAAGCAGGAGATTGATATGGAGACGGCACGAGCGAAGCGCGATCTCGCGGCAGATACCCGCAATGTACGTGCACACATCGACCTCGAAGAGAAGAAGGCGAAACAAGAGCTCGATGAGCGGGCTACGAAGGAGGTAGCGAAGCTGAACACCACCGAGCGCACGCAATTGCTCACCTACGGCCAGGAAGTACAGCGAAAACGTGCCGAGGCGAATCGCATCGGAAACGCGGGCGAGCGCTTACGCATGCTCGGAGACGTCGAACGTGAAGAAGTATGGAAACTGCAGACGATCAAGGCGGATTTTGATCGCAAGAAATCGGAAATCATTGCACGTACCCAAAAGGAAAAGTTTCAAATCGAAGCCAAGTGCCGAAAATTGCGAGATGAGGCTTCCATGGCAGAGCGGGAGGGCGTCGCCCACTTGGAAAAGCAGGCATACCAACGTAAGCACGATGCCGAGCGCGAGGAGACGAAGCGCAAAGAGCACATCAAACAGAACCAGGATCGCATCCTGAAGGGGGAGAAGCCGCAGTAAAAGAAAGTAAATAGGGAGATTCCGGCTCCGACATCCAATCATGTTGTTTTTTACGGTGTTCGCAGTCATCCGTAGATATATACTTCTCTTGGTCTTCATCTATCGATATTTGCCGAGGTGGCGGAATTGGCAGACGCGCCAGCCCTAGGAGCTGGTGGGAGCAATCCCATGAGAGTTCAACCCTCTCCCTCGGCACCAGAAAATCACCCTGCAACCAAATCCGGATGAAACACCTTGCCGTGCGGTTTCTCATCGGTCAGAAAATTCTCAAATTGCCAGGTGTCCTGATCGACCCCCCTCCCTGTAGGCGTCCAATCGATAGGGACTGAACAGATCTGACCCAGATACGGAGCCGCTGCCGCCAAAATCTCGCGATGGGGTAATTGGTCGGGAACATTCACCCCCTCCTCCGGATGGCGGATCATCCATCGGACAGCAGCCATGACCGACGCCGCCACCTGCAATGTCGTCGCATTCTGGCCCGGCACGAGCCTGCGCGCCTCTTCGATACTGAGAATCGTCCCCGTCCACCAGGTCTTGAAATCGTGCCCCATGAGCAGCACCCCCAACTCATCGATACCGCCCTCACGAATATCCTCGGACAGGATCCTCCACTTTTCCTGCATCACGTAGTTTCTTGCCCGCAGATCATCAAGGCTGCGAATGGCCTCCACACAGGGGCAGTAAGCATAGTGCACGGTCGGCCGGTGCGCAGGCGTCCCGTCGTCATTCCATGAGGTCAGTGCGTCCGAGAGCGTGAATGCTTCCCCATGGCGCACGATCATGCCGACGATCTCCTGGCTCGGCACGCGGGATTTGACGCATGTATTGATGCCGAAACGCTTGAGACAGATCTGATTTCGGGGCCCGGACTGGTGGGCAATGCCGTCTTCCGGCATCGTACGCTCGTGGGTGCCCCACCCCATTTCCGCCGGGGCAGTCCCTTCTTCATGAAACCCTTCGACGCTCCATGTATTGAGAAATGTATTTGGATCATGGGGACTGTGAGCGATTTGTGTGTCGATCTCGCTAATGTGAATCGTTTGCACATTCAGGAGTGTTGCGAGTTCGGCGAAGTTTCCGTAGCGCATCGCATGATTGATTGCTTCCCTGCGAAGGTCACGGGGATTCTCGTCGATGAGCTTCTCGCCGATGTCGAGGAGCGCCTTTTTCGTGAAGTGCGATACGAGTCCGGGGTTCGCGCCATGTTCCACAACGGCAGTGGGGCCCGGCCGGTCCTTCCAGGAACGCACCAGCTCACGGATGGCCATGTGACGGACGTAGAGTGTCTGCTCACGGGGATCGGAGTGGTCCCGCCCCTGGTAGGGATCCCAGAGCTCAATAGAAGTATTGACGTAGAGCACGCCATTTCGATGGCACCAATCGAGGAGATCCGTGCACGCGATGTTCCAAGCAAGATCGACAAGCAGATCTCCTCGCGAGACCAGTGCAGAGAGTTGATCACTGAGGTGTTCCTGTGTGAGGCGCTCGCACGTAAATGTCAGTCCCTGCTTCAAATAATCCGCAAGAAGCTCCCGATGATCCTCCATGTCCATGACAGTGATCTGCTTGCAGGAAACTGCGAGGTTCTGGAGTAGGAGCGGCAGAGTACATCGTGCCACTCCGCCGAAGCCGAGCATCAAGATGCGCCCTGTGAATGGAATTTTCGTCAGCTGCACGAGCCAATCATACAGACACTATGCGGCAGCGGGAAGCCAACTATTCAAAGGCGTATATCTCGAATAAATTTTGAATGAAGAAGATCATCACTGAAAAAATGTTCGCCATATCATTGCTACGCAAATCGATGGTAAACCTGCAAATGGCAAGCGATTTTCCCGAAGGGGATTCTCTCGCCCCTGCTATCATTCCTTCCATGAAAGCAACCACCCCCCTCTTTCTCGTCTCTGTCCTTTTCCTCTCCGCATGCGCTGCATCTCCTGCGCCGACCCCTCCGGAGCAGCAGTTACCTCCGTCACCCAATGATGAAGAACAAGCTCTTCCCGCTGTCATCGACGATGTCGAAGACATCGAGGAAGATTTGGAAGATGAGGATTTTGAAGATGAAGATCTTGATGAACTCGATGACTTGGAAGAGGCAACCCCTGCAATATTGGAAGGCCCTGCAATGTCTGACAAATTGCAGGCATTCGTTGCGAAGAAGTTCCCCGCTTGGGTCAGCGAGTGGGAATTTACCGCTCCTGATTTCGCTCTCATGGAGTTTGTGAAAGGGAAAGACGAATCTCTCGGCAAACCGTATGTTTTCTCGCTCCCCCCCGATGAAGCACGTGATCTCTTCTTTGTGGCTTCTCCCGACGGCACGCAACTTGCCGGGATCACCGGCGCGGACGTCACCAACGAGGAGGAGGACCAGTCGATCATCTTCGATGTGGATTCCTCGATTGTTACCCTCGATCCGGCCACCGATCAGGCCAAAAAGTGGGCGACGTACGGCCCCTGCTGCGGCTTTTACGATGTGGCCTGGCTTGACGATTCTACCCTCGTCGTTGCAGCCGGCGTCGAGGATTCCGTGGAATTGAACGGTGCATTGAGTCGCTGCCCGGAGGATGACATCTGTGAGGAATCGCGCATCCTCCTCTTCCACCTCGATACGGGTACAAAGGAGGTCTATCGGGGGCCCCTCATGTCCGAAGATGTTTTCGACTCATGGTGGGAGGACTTCTGGCAAGAGCGCTTCCCGGACTTCGAGATTTTCTGAGATTTTTCACTCTTCTCTTCGCTCTCTCTGCGCCCATCAAGTTGGAGCATCATGCGAGCACTCTCGACCATCTCGCTCCTGCTGCACCACTCGGGTTGTATTTATAGACATTTTTCTTATCTGCCGTAGCGCAGCTTAAAGTGAATGTGGTCAGTTCAACGGAATATGTAGCAATGGGTGGAGTTGCTGGAGGTGCGTCAGGCGCTGCGAGGGCTACTCCTGCGGGAGCGGCAATAAAATTACCAGCTTTCTCTCCGCCCCCCTTCAAGACAGCATCGTAGAATCTCTGCGACCCGGCATCATTGATTCCCCCTTTTATCTTGGCGAGGCGACCCGGATCTCCACCAACTGGCATGATGTATAGCTCTCCTGCCCCATTCTCCAAAAGAATATTCCCACGCATGTTCATGGCCTTCGTAAAACCCGCCGGAAATCCCGTGAGTGCTGGTTCTGTAGTTTGATGCCACTCGCCATTTTTGAGCCCGAGCACCGCCCTCTGGAACGTATTGGTTGCCTTAAGAGCATCAAAGGTCTGCCCCATCTTCGCCTGAAGCGCATCTTTGAATGCAGTAGGGTCTGAAACGGTGCCATCATTCCCCAAAACGGCAACAGGGAGGGGCGGGGGGCTACCTAAAGTATTTCGCAAAGCCAAAGCTCTCACTGGCGTGTCCACCTTAAATGTGAGAGAGATTCCGTCGGATCCCACGCTGGCACGGATGCCCTCCAAATACGAGAGCTTGGGATTCGCCGTACGCATCCGATCGAACGCAACATTCTCCGCATTAACAGCAGCCTTTGTTTCTTCCTTCATGGCAGTAAGATCCTTGATTTCCGTTTCCGCCTTATCGATAACTTTTTGAAGATCCGCTTTTTTTGCGTCATAGCCAGATGCGAGTTCGATAGCCTGTTTTACCGCTGTTAACTCTGCCTCTTGAGCGGCATTCCGACCGGGCGGCGACGGTGGTCCCGCTGGCAGCGCCTCAAGTGCTTGCCGTCTCGCTGTGTTTGCATCCAGCTTTGTTTTTGCCTCCTCAAGATTGGCCATTGATTTCTTCGGGCCTGTAGGAGCATCTAGCGCGGTTTGCTTGTTGGTAATTAATGTGTCCAACTTTGTTTTCCCTGCAGCTGCGGTCGTTCCGGCGACTTCTGTCTTAAGAGCATTGCGCCGCCCCTGTGCAGCCTGCGCCTCCTTGCCCTGCTGCACTCCTGAATGTACTTCGCCCTTCATAAGAGCCATGAGCGCAGTGAATGCGCGTAGGAGGTGAGCAATAGCTTCCATGGGGTTCTTTGCGTTTTTCATATCCTCCATCGCATCTTGGATATCGCGCGAGTGGCCTTCCGCATTTGATTTCGGAGGACCGCGCAGACCACGTTTCTCCTCTGTTTCCCGCGCATTCACATCGACTAAGGCGCTCGCAACCTTGTCACGATTCTCCTTACACTCATCAAGTTGTCTCTTGAGCGTTTGATACTGAGGATGGGCATCAAGAGCCGTCTTGGGGGTATTTGGTGGAACGGTTTTCATAAATGCGGCAAGTTGCTCTTGAGCAGCCTTAAATTTGGCATCGGCGGGTGCGAGCAGCTGCTGAATTTCCTGACGAGCGCGCTCGTACTGAGGTTTATGCTCCTCTTCGTAGATTTTCTGTCGTTCTTTCGGATCGTTTTCAATGGCTTTTCCGGCTGCGAGTCGATCAGTAGCCTTCTTCAAACCTTGCTCCAGGGACTCTATTTCTTTTTTACTACGCTCAAGATCGCGCTTGTTCTGCTCCTCCGCAGAAATCTTGGGCTTCTCTTTCTTTTCTTTTTTCTCGGGGGCTTCTGCTGCATCATCCGCTGGAGCAGGGGCGGGAGCATTGGGGGCAGCCATGCCTACAAGTCTATGTTCTTGTATCCCGATAGTGAAAAGTTGGAGTGCATCCATAAAACAAAAGGTTAGGAAAAATTCATGGAAGATTCGATGCTAATGATGGTTGCCTCGTCCGCCCCCTTCGATTGTTCCTCCTGACGTGCCTGAGCACCACGCATATAAGCGCTCGCCTGATGTCCAATACGAGTAAGTTCTTGCGCGGCGCCAGTATGAAACTGTGCGAAAGATTGTTCACTTTTCTCTGCGCGAGTGGCTGTTTGTTCTGGGGCTTCTGTCGTTGAGTTGTACTTTTCGTTGGCATGATCCAAAGCCTCTGTGGTCAGCTCCGGGTTAATGGGCTGCATGAGTTTGTTATAGAGATCTTTGGGGTCAGGAATGACCGGCGGCGTGGGGTCAGAAGGCATGAAAGAAGATCGGTATTTGTTAAGACAATTATACACGAAAATGTCTCTCTTTACAAGATTCACTCCTCTGGTGCGCCGCGGCTGTAAGCCTCATTCTTCTTCTTTGTTTTTTCCTTTCTTCTTGAGATGTGCCACCTCCTCCGTGAGAACTTCCAAGAGATCTTTCTTCCCTGTAAGGAGTGCCTTTTCGAAGATTCTTAAATTGGACCCGCTCACGCGCCACAAGCCATTCACCGAGAGGAGTTGCATGATCTCCTTGGCTGTCACTCCTTTAACTAAGGTGATGACAATTTCCTTACCATCCTTGCGGTCATCCTCCTCTTTCACGCGCATCACACCAGCTTTACGACACGTCAGTTTGAGACGCAATACCTTGAAGAGATTTTCCACTTGTGGCGGAAGTACTCCGTACTCTTCGATGAGATCATTCTCAAATTCTTTGAGGATCGCATCATCCTCGCTCCCTGCAAGCTTCTGATAAATAGAAATCTTCTCTTGCTCATCAGGAATGTAAAACGATGGAATGAGAGCGAGAATCGGGAGCAAAATTTCGACGGTGAATTCTTCTTCAGCTACCCCTTTCCCTCCAGCCTTGAGTTCCTCAACTGCATTTTTCAGCATGCGCAGATAATGACTGACGCCGACAGTGAGCATGGTGCCGGATTGATTGGCGCCGAGAATCTCACCGGCTCCGCGGATCTCGAGGTCACGCATGGCCACCTGGAAGCCACTCCCCAGCTCACACGCCTCCACGATGGCCTTGAGACGCTTACGTGCATCCTCCTCGAGTTTCTGCCCATGGTAGAGAAAGTACGCATATGCCTGCAGTTTGCTGCGTCCCACGCGTCCGCGCAGCTGGTAGAGCTGAGCAAGACCAAAATTCTCTGCACCGTTCACGATGAGTGTATTGGCTCGTGGAAGATCGATACCATTCTCAACGATAGTGGAGCTCACCAAGACGTCGTAGTGGCCGTCCTTGAAGGCCACAATGCGTTTCTCGAGATCATCAGGCTTGAGTTGCCCATGGCCGACGATGAATGTGGCCTCTGGCACAAGTTCGCGCAGTTTGTCGGCAAATGCATCGATGGTCTCAACGCGATTGTGGAGCATAAAGATCTGCCCCTTACGCTCGATTTCCTGCAGAATCGCCTGCCGCACGAGTTGATCGGAGTACTTACGTACTTCCGTGACAATCGGGAGTCGCCCTGGAGGAGGGGTAGTGATGGTAGTGATGTCGCGCAATTTATGGAGCCCGAGATTGAGCGTACGGGGGATGGGCGTGGCAGTGAGTGTAAGGACATCAACATTTGCCCGTAGTTCCTTGAATTTTTCTTTCTGCTTCACACCGAACCGCTGTTCCTCATCGAGGACTACAAGCCCGAGATTGAAGAATTTTACATCCGCCTGCAGTAGGCGATGTGTGCCGATGATGATATCCACTTCACCTTTACGAAGCTTTTCGAGTACCTCTTTTTGCTGACGAGGCGTGCGGAATCTGCTGAGCATTTCGATACGTATAGGGAAGCCCTTCATGCGCTCGGTAAACGTCCGGAAGTGCTGATCTACGAGAATGGTAATGGGGGCGAGAACAGCGACCTGTTTGCCTGCCTGTACCGCCTTAAAAGCGGCGCGCATGGCTACTTCCGTCTTACCGAATCCCACATCCCCACAGATGAGACGGTCCATAGGATGATCTCGCTCCATATCATGTTTGAGATCCTCGATTGCCTTCATTTGCCCTGGAGTCTCCTGATAGGGAAACGCCTTCTCGAAGGCGTTCTGTGCATCTGTATCCGGTCCAAAGGCGAATCCCTTGGCACTCGCGCGCTTAGCGTAAATATCGAGAAGTTCTTTGGCGATCAATCGGGTCTCTTCGCGCATTTTTTCCGTGATGCGCTTCCATTCACTAGTCCCGAGCCGCGTGAGTTGTGGCTCATTCCCTTCATCATAGACGTACTTACTCAATTTATCCGCCTGATCTACGGGGATGAAGAGCTTGTCGCCTTCCGCGTAGGTAAGTTCAAGGTATTCCCGCATTGTTCCATCGATTTCCTTTTGCGTCATACCCTCGAAGTAGCCAATCCCATGCTCCATATGTACGACGTAATCCCCCGCAACGAGCGATGTGATGAAATCGAGTGCAAGTTTTTGGATACTACGTTGTTTGCCGGTCTTCTTGAGTGAGAAGATTTCACGATCGGTCAAAAGGGCAAACTTCAAATCCGGATTTTGCAGGGAGTGTGGGAGGAGATCTTCTTCTCCTGCATGAATGAGCGTGAGAACCCCCTTCTGTAGCTTAAGCTCAAGGCTGCAGGAGATATGTTCCTCGGTACAAATTCCTTTCAGCTCATCCAAACGTTTTGTTACGACAAAGAGCGCCCAATCCTGCTGAAGCTTGTCACGAATATCATTCAGGAAATCCGTAAGTGTGTAGAACTTCAGCACGGAGAGGTACCGTACGTGTGCATGATTATCCTCGCCCGTAGGGAATGGCGTAAACCGCAGGAGTGCCGTCTTGAGTGGCGGGGAGATATCGTCTTGATCATCCAGAATCAGAAGGGCTTCGTCCGGTAGTTGTTCGTTGAGGGGAAGCATCTTTTCATAGAGCACAGGAAAGATGAAAAGCTCCTGACCCGCGTCGTGCGTCTTTGAAAGATCGACTCGATCAACTGCGAGAATCTTCTCTACGCGATCAAGATTGAGGGAAATGCGATAAGGGTGATCTGATTGAATGGGGAAAATATCGAAAACATCTCCTGTCCGACGATACTCTCCGGGCTGGAGGTAAAGATCTGCACCATGCTGGTACCCAAGCGCTATGAGAGATTCAACAAGATCGGTGAAGGCGATTTCCCCGTCTTTCTCGAGACGAATTCGCCGTTCATTTAATTCTTTGAGTGAGGGGAAATCCTGGTCCCATGTTTCTCGTGAACAGAGGAAAATATCTTTCCCCGCCCGCCCCATGAAGAGAAGATATGTCTGTAATGCCTCCGGTAAGATCTCTCCAGCAGAATTTTCAACGGGGGTGAGCATGTATACATGTTGATCAAAGAAATGCAGCCAATGACGCAGGGCTTCACAATTGCTATCCTTCTCTGTAACAAGGAGAGACTGGTGCGGCTGGTGAGTGAGAAGCGAAGTAATGAGGAGTGCTTTAGCAGTCTCATTGGAGGCACCTGAAAGGGTCAGCCGTCTACGGGCCTTCAAAAGGTGTGCGAGATCCCGATGTGTCTCACTCCCAAGGAGGAGAGAAGATTGCATGATTTCGATGATTTACCAAGTGCTGGAAGGTTCCGTCTCTAAAAAAAGGCGGGGTTGGGAAAAAGACATCTGGTCCCAAAACAAAACTTCCGCGGATACTATAGAGGAAAACAGGACGAAGGGCAAGCACACAAACCTTCATTTAAATCCTTATTCTTCCTGTAGTCGTAGCGGCATGATGAGATGAAGGAGAAATTCTTTACCGGGCAGCCGACAGACTGCGGGGTGCATACTATCAGTGATCTGTATCTCCACCTCTTCGTTCTCCATATGATTAAGAAAATCGAGAAGATACGAGGAGCTCAATGCAATTTTATTCTCCTTGCCACTCTGTGACACCTCAAGTGTTGCTTCATCTTTACCCATCTGTGTCTGAGGTGTAGTCATGTGCATTTTGCCATTGGAAAAGTGGAAGGTGATATTGTTATTAATCTCCTTTGCGAAGTAATGCATACGACGGATGACAGTGAGCAATTCTCGCACCGGAACTGTCACCTTTGTTTTTGCTTCTTTTGGGATGATCTGCTGATAGTCCGGGAACTTGCCATCAATAAGGCGGGAAAGGAGGCGCGTGCGACCGGTTCGTAGTTCGATCTGTTGATTGCTGAGGGCAATTTCAATTGTTGCTGCTGTTTGGTGGTCTTTCCCTTTCTTCTCCTCCTTTTCCTTCTTTGATTCCTCTCCTTTTTTGCTTCCCAAAACAGCCTTCAATTCCTCGAGAACCTTTGCGGGGATGATGCAGGAGAGATCCGCCTTACCTGTGGAAAGAGGAACTTTATACTCCGAGAGGCGATAACTATCGGTGGAGACAAAGATGAGATTTCCCTTTTCAGCCCGGAGATAGACACCGGAGAGAACCGGTCGCAGAGTGGATTTTGCAGAAGCGAAGGTTACCATATGAAGCGCATCCAAAAGCGGTTCTGCACCAATAGTGAAAGTTTCCTCGTTTTCGATAGGAGTGATGGTTGGATACTCGGTTGCCGATTCGCCGGCAATGAGGGTTTTGGCATGAGTAGAGGTGCATTTTAATTGATTTCCCCCACTCGTCTCCAGAAGAACCTCTGCATCAGAGTTATATTGAGCAAAGTTGAGGATGGCTTTTGCGGGCACGGTGATCGCTCCCTCATTTTCAATATTTGCCTCGAAACTAGTAACAATACTTAATTCCAAGTCTGTTGCACTGATGACACATCGCTTCCCCTCCACCTCTACAAGAACATTATTCAGAATAGGAAGTGTTTGCTGTCCTCCAATTGCTCTATTTACAAGCTGAAGCGCCTGAAGAAGTTCGGAGGTTTTGCAGGAAAATTTCATGGTAATGATAAGGTAGTTAGAAGGAGTATAAACAATCCGTCATCAAAGTAGTATCTTCCCAAGGAGGAGATTATCCAGTGTGCTCTGTGGAAAGACAATGGTAACTCTTGTGAGATTTAACATTTTTGCTTCTTGAGGAGAGACCAAAGGAACCTCGTTCACTTTTTTTGTGTGTGGGGGATGTGGAAAACTCGTGGATAACATGACGTGCAGGGGCTTCAGAGAGGGAAATGTTTTATTTTGGCTTCATGAAGCCAAATGCTACAAGACCTGTGGAGAAGAACTGCAGGGATGGGGCCTTCTCCTTCATCTCCTTTTCCACACAAGTGTGGATAATCCCCCCAAAGCTTCTACAAGCCAAAAATCACAATTTCTTGTGTGCTCCCTCGCGAGCGGAGGATTCCGGAGGGCGGATACGGTTCTCCGTAACAACGAGCGTGCCATCCTTCAAGGTGACGTAACTATGATCGGGAATATCCTGCGTAAGCAAGAGATGTCCCGTTACAAAAGTTCCACCACCAACCTTCACGCCAGGATTGATGTGAACAGAAATACCAAGACGGCAATCATTACCGATTACCGTTCCAAACTTCGTGAGGCCGGTTCTCTCCGGCGTCTCATGAACTGCAGAAAAAATTTCTCCTTCATCAAGCCGGAGATTGCCAGTCATACAGCCTCCTCCAAAAGAAACATTGTTGCCGATCACACTGTCTCCGACGAAGGACATGTGTGTCCAGACATGATGTCCTAAAACACTCGACTTCACTTCACTGGAGAAACCGATCACACAGTGGTCGCCGATACTCGCGTCCCGGATGAGGGTGTTATTGCCGACGATAGTCCCCTTTCCGATGACACAAGGGCCACGAACTGTGGCGTGTGGGAAAATACGTACCCCCTCCTCAAGGATGACAGGACCTTCCACTACTGCTGTCGTATGGATCTGTGCGCCGGGATGAATTTGTGGTTGGCGGATTCCTGCAAGGAGAAGATCTTTAAATGCCAGCAGATGCCATGGAAACTTCACAGCCGTCCATACCCCCTCATAGACCACCACTCGATACTCATAAGCGGGGAACAAATTGGCGAGTGCTTGCTCATAACCATCATCATTTTTGGTGTGGACGGTTTGCAGGGCGGAAAGAAGAAGCGAAGCATCGTTATGTATATGAACCACGATATTTACAAGATTACCGGGCTCCTTGCCTTCACCGGGCTTCTCCACAATAGAGAGGATGCGGTTTTCTTTGGTTCGGAGATAACCACCAGGGAAGTAGCGCTCTCGTCGTTGGGCAAGCAGGCATCCTGCTACTCCTTTTTCTCGGGAGGATGTAAGGAGTCGCTCGTACGCAGAAGCATCGACGATATCATTACCACAAACAATAAGAACGGGCTCTCTGTCGCAATGTGGAAGAGCGCTCAAAAGCGCACCACGCATTCCCAAGTCCAAATCTTCCTGTTCAATGGTTGGCAGGGATGGGAAGAGGGCAGAGGCCTGTGGCAGATTGTGAGATCCTCCAACAAGGATAATGTCTGTGCATCCTGCGCGTCGCAGTCGTTCGATTTGTACGGCGAGGAGATTTGTTCCACAGACAGGGAAGAGCGTCTTCTCGGCAAGGGGCCAGAAGCGCTTGGATCGGCCGGCAAGAAGCAGCAGCGTCTTCATCGTGATCGGCCTTTAGCGTACTCTCAAAAGGGGCTTACGGGAGAGAAAAAAGCCTTTTTTCAGTAAGAAAGAGAGGCGTGCAGACCGTCACTGGTGAAGGTGGCAGTGCCGGTTTCGTGGAGAGAAAGGAGTGGGATACTGAGAGCCTTCAAGCGAGAGATAACTTCCGGATGCGGATGCGGATACCGGCCTTCCGGATCGGATGACACAATTACCGCGTCAGGATGGACGGCAAGGAGAAAATCAGTCGAAGAAGACAGTCTGCTGCCGTGATGCGGGAGTTCCATCACCGTTGCAGAAAGATCCTCTTCACTAGAGAGAAGCACCCGCTCTGAAGCGAATCCGATATCCCCCGGAAGGAGGACAGCCGTTTTTCCATAGAGAATTCGTAAGGCGAGAGATGCTTCATTGAGATCGTTTGGGAACACAGATGAATGCACATCGGGTGGCCAAAGGATATCGATCATGACGTCATCTCCCACAGAAAAATCTTCCGCAGGATCGGCGATGACGATGGGAATCCGTTGTTGTTCGATAAAGGAAAGGAAAGCCTGATAGCGCGGGAGCGTATGCTCTATGCCGTTTAAGAGCACAGATTTCACACGGTAGCGTTTCATTACTTCCGGAAGTGCGGCGACATGATCGGCATGCGGATGGCTCAAGATGAGGAGATCGATGGAACGAGCGGCGATCGGAAGAAACCGCCCAAGTTCTTCAAGAACCGTCAGATCGGGGCCGCCATCAACAAGAATGCGTTTTCCGGAGGGAGTCGTGACGAGAGTGGCTGCCCCTTCCCCCACAGGGAGGAAGCGCACGGTGAGTTTGCCGTTCGCCGCGAGGGAGAGCTCATGCCAGATGAGTGTCGCTGCGGCAACGACAATGAAGAGGGCGACCGTCCATCGCGAAAGGGATCGATGCATAAGTGCATAACTATATCAGAAGCATCGCTCTTCATCACTTATCCTTCATGCTGATTTTTCTTCGTCCTGCGCCATCCGGCAGTGGCTCCAGCGGCAGCAAACGCGAGAGCGGCGACACCAAATCCGGTTGTGGAAAGGCGGTCGGTTGCCGGAGATCTTGGCGCAGAAACACCGGCAACAGGCGATTGTGATGTTGCAGAAGCCTTCCCTTCCAACAGTACCATTTGTGAGGCACTTGGCAATTTTGTCCCATCTGTTTTCACCGGCGTCACGACGATACCGAATGATCCGGGGGTAACATCACTCAATTGCATGCCTGGGATGCCGGCTGGCAGCGTCTGTGTTCCGCCGAAGGTGATTCCTTCATCTCGTGTCTGTTCCACTATGTAATAACCAAGTTCCTGAGGATTTCCGACGATATCCCATGTTGCTGTGATGGTGTAAAGGCCGTTCCCTTGTTGCACTGTATGCATGACAAAGTTCCCAATACCAACAAGCGGCATGCCCGCATTTGGATCCTGGAGAACAGCGGGAATCGGATCTCGTCCGGATGGTGATCCATCGAAGACGACAGCACGGCGCACAGGATCAAGCGGAATGCCCTCGATATTGAAGGCTGGTTCTGTGACACGCATCTCATACTTTTGTCCGCGTTCCTGTGTATCTGTCACGACGAGGATCGTCGATCCTTCAATGGCGATACGAACAATGGGTAATTGCGCACCGGAAGCATCTACAATGAAGAATGCCTCCGGGGCCCTTGTCGGTTCCACTGTAATTGGGTCGGAGAACTGGAGCAGTACCCCAGTTGCAGAAACGACTTGCAGCGACACAATTGAAACAGTGGCATTCCTTTGTGGAGCAAGAGGCTGTTCTACGGGTGGAGTTGGCTCGGAGGGGGGGGTGGGGGCATTGGGAGTGGGAGTTGGTATGGGTGGTTGGACGGCGGGTGTCGGTTCCGGAGCGGTTTTCGGAGCGATGGATACGCTCACTTCCTCCACAAAAGTATTCGCATCCTCGCCTGAAGAGCTCACACCAAGCACGCTAATGTAAAGCGTAGGCACATTAGGAGGATTCTCAATGACATAAGATGTCACCGGCCCAGCAGTCGTTTCGAAATCGTCGTAGAGTCCGCGGTTTTCCAGAATGGATTGAGAGCTAAAATACACTCTGTAGAGCGCCACGTTCTCGTTTGGTTGCGCCTGCCAACTCACGATGACTTTTCCATCACGCGATTCAGCTGTTAATCCTGTTACCGGCGATGGGGCAACAGCCAACGTGATCACCGGCAAGAGGAGAGCAATGGTTAATGATGCAAGGGAAGCGGCAGTACTCTGGCGCATAGGAGTATGGGTGTATGTTTCGAGAAATTATAGCACAGATAGGCTCCTAAACCAAGTTCTCCTTCTGTATCCCTCGTAGGATGCCGCGATCAAGACCAAGAACCCAAGCCAAAATACCCATAAGGAGCGTGGCGGCACCCAAGCCGACAATCGTCTTCAGCTCACTGGTGAGCAGAGGGGCGCTGAAAAAGAGGAAGATCGCAAGCGGCATCGCGAAGCCGATCCATCGTATTGTGTCATTCCAGTCGAAGGAGGCAGGCATTGCGCGCAGCCCCTCTGCGAGGAGGAGGAAGCCAAGGGCGGTGTGAACGATTACGGATGTCGTTGCAGCGCCCATGAAGCCTTCTTGTGGAATGAGGATGATGTTACTGGTGAGTGATAGGCATCCTCCAAAGAGGAGGATGGTTACCAGGCGCTTCCACTGATGGCGCGTGAGGAGAACATAGAATCCATAGAGGATGAATCCATTAAAGAACATGGAGAATCCAATGAGACGCAGGACTGAGTCGGATCCACTCTGGGTGGCGGTGGAAAGATAGGCGTTTGTGGTGAGAAGTGCGATGAGCGGGCGGGCCCAAAAGATACTGAAGAGCAACGAGATGGAACTGCAGATAAGGATGGCAAAAAGGGTTTTTCCGAGCAGCGATTCCGTTGCTTCACCATGCTCGTGGCGTTCGCTTAAGAGCGGCAAGATAGAGTTGAGTAGGAACGTAGGAATGAGATAGCCCATATCTGCCATACGCTGCACAAAGCCATAATAAGCGTTTTGCAGCTCGAAGTCCGGGCGCAGAAGGGCGATCAGCGTCACGTCGAATTGTCGGTAAAGAGCCATGCAGAGATAGGCGAGGCCAAAGGGGGCGGCAGCAACGATGAGTTTTTTGAGGAGAGCGTTATTCCAACGAAGACAGAGCGGCATGGAGCGTCGTGCAAACAGAAGGGAAAGAATAAACAACAGTAGCGCTCCCGCTCCTCCGATACCGAGGAACGCCTCATAAACATGAGGATTATCGCTGCTGCGCACACCAAAAAAGATAAAGAGTCCGATCGCACTCGCAGTCAGAATGCGTTGTGCCACCTCCGCAATGAACACGCAGTGCATTCGGTACTCTACTTGGAAAACTGTGCGGATAATACCTGCGAGTAGTGTGAAGAATGGGACAAATGCGGCAATTGTCACACCGATAGGCAGTGGTGTTCCGTGCCACATTGGCATGAGCCAGACAATGACAATGGCCGAACCAAGCGAAAGAAAGAGAATGATCGTACGCAGAATGAGCAGTGCGCCAAGCACTTCCGCCTTTCGGTCTCCGGCCCGGCTCACCTCTCGTACAGCTACAGCATAGAGGCCGAAGTCCGCGAGGATGCCGAAGAGTTGGAGGAACCCGTAGGCGGAGTTGTAATTGCCGGCAAGTTCCTTGCTTAAGCCTACAGCCACAAACTTCACCGTGAGGATGCTCAAGGCTGCCATGGTCACCTGGCTGGCCAGTTGCCAGAGAGTGGAGAGCGCGATTTTCCGCTGGAGGAACATCGGGGGGATTGTAGAGGAAAATAGATTCAGGAGAGATGCCAAGTGGCCATCCCGCGCCCCATGAAAAAGCCCTCCTCCTCTGAGGGCAGTCCCGTAATCGGGGAGGGCGTATACCAAGGCTGATTGCCCCTCAGGACAATGGAGGAGGGCGCTCCTTACGTCGGGTCGATTGATTCAAGGGAGACGGGGTTCTTCGACTCGGAAGATGCCACACGTCATGGTAGTGAGAATCGGCCGACCCACGGTTAAGGAGATGCGACGACTGTAAACTACGCATCAACACGTGTCGAATAAATATTCGTTGATTTGCGTGGAGATGTTAAAAGAGCCCCCGTCGCTGCTTGCCCGAATGAGGGCTTTCTTTGGATCTGTTTGAGGACAGTTCCGCAAAATGCAGAGCGACGGAGGCGCGCCATCCCAGTTGGGAGCCAGGGGTAGGAATACCCATCCTAGGTGGGTCGTTTCAACTGTGTGGATTAGATGTCGGGAAGCCCAATGGCTTTGCGACGTCACCTCGCTTACGGTTGGTACGATCCTGTAAAGAGGGTGAAACCCTGGGTCAAGACCAGGAAGGCTGTCCGGAAGGCACCCGTTGGGATACAAGGGGGTACCCGAAGGATTGCGCATACTTAAGACTCGCTTCAGATATTTGTCAATCAGTTGGACAACATTCCGGATCTTCTTTACCCTTTGCCAGCAGAATGCCGCTTCCGTTCCAGCACCTCACGTCCACCAAGCAACTCACACGAGGGGATACGGACGCTATTTTGTGTGTCGCCGCGGAGATGGAGGGGGTGCTCAGGAAAGGGGGATCGGATCTCCTGCACGGGAAGATCCTCGCAAGCCTTTTCTATGAGCCGAGCACGCGCACGCGACTCAGTTTCGAGACGGCCATGCAGCGGCTCGGGGGACAGGTGATTACGGCGGATGGGCTACAATTCAGCTCGCTGTATAAGGGGGAGTCCGTCGAGGACACGATCCGGGTGGTGAACCAATATGCGGATATCATTGCGATGCGTCATCCCGAGCAGGGGTCTGCCGATCGTGCTGCAGCCGTGAGCACTATCCCGTTCATCAATGCGGGCGATGGCCCGGGCCAGCACCCCACGCAGGCGCTCCTCGATCTTTACACGATTGAGAAGGAACGCGGGAAACTGGATGGCATTCATATCACTATGGTTGGCGATCTCAAGTTCGGTCGCACTGTTCACTCTCTCAGTTTCCTCCTCGGACTCTATAAGAACATCCGCTTTACTTTAGTCTCGCCAGCGGAGCTTACCATGCCGGAGAAGGTCACGAGCTTCTATAAGGATAAGAAAATCACGTATACGGAGACGGAGAATCTTGAAGACGGTCTCGATGCGGATGTCGTCTACATGACACGCGTGCAAAAAGAGCGCTTCGGAGATGCGGCGCAATACGAACGTTTGAAATTGAAGTACGTTCTCACAGCTGAACAGCTTAAAGACCGTTCCATTGCCGTACTCCATCCGTTGCCTCGTGTCGGAGAAATCGCTCTCGATGTCGATCCACTACCAACCGCCGCCTACTTCCGACAGGTGCACAATGGTGTGGTATTGCGCATGGCTCTTCTTGCGATGCTCCTCAAGAAGGCGTGAGAATGCTACGCTTGCCATGATGACCCCTTCGAAGGGCACACGTCTCCGGCTTCCTGGTCTCATCGACTGCCACGTGCACTTCCGTGAGCCGGGAGGAGAACAGAAAGAGACAATGGCGACGGGCGCGCGCAGTGCCCGTGCGGGTGGTGTGTTCACAGTTTGCGATATGCCCAATACCTCTCCACCGACAGTGACGGTGAAGGCACTGGAGGACAAGGTGCGGCGCGCAGAACAAGTGAAAAATTGTGACATTCACTTCTTCTTCGGGGCGACGAAGCAGGAGCATTTAGGTGAGCTAAGACAGCTGTGGACAAATGAGAAGATGAAGAATCTCAAAGAGAAGTGTGCAGGATTGAAGATTTACATGGATCATTCGACGGGTGATCAAGGGATCGAGGAATCCATTATTGCGGATGCATTTAAGCTGTGCGCCGAACTCTCTATTCCACTCATTGCACATTGTGAAGATCCAGAGATCAATCGGCGTGCTACAGAAGAATTGAAGACAAAAGATATCACTGCCCATTCACTCATGCGCCCCCCGGAGAGCGAGGAGAGAGCGGTGACCCGCGCCATCGAGCTCGCTTCGCAGTACGGAACGCGCGCTCACGCCACGCACATCTCCTCGAGAGATGCCTTGACACTCATCCGCACTGCGAAAGCAAACAACGTAAATATTACCTGCGATGTCACTCCGCATCATCTCTTCCTTACTATCGAGGATTACATGAAGCTCGGAGCACTGGCCAAGATGAATCCTCCATTGCGCTCCATTCGTTCAACAGAACATCAGTCCGCCCTTTGGGCGGCCATTGTCGACGGCACGATCGATTGCATTGCGAGCGATCATGCACCTCATACGCTTGCCGAGAAGCAGACAGCCGATCCCCTGAAGGCTCCAAGCGGCGTGCCGGGAGTGGAGACGATGCTGCCGCTTCTCCTCACGGTGGCGGCAGGCAAGTGGCCGGGAGCGAAACTTCGGGATTCGGATTTCAAGCTTCGGATAGAGGACATCGTGCGATTGTGTTTCACGAATCCTAATCACATCTTTTCTCTTGGCGCCTCCTCGGAGGAGAGGGTTTCCGTGGATCTCAGTGATGAGTGGATCATTCGCGGGAAGGACCTTCACTCCAAGTGTGGCTGGACGCCGTATGAAGGATGGAAAGTTGTGGGGAAAATCACTCTTCTCCCATGATCATTTGGAAAAAGATTAAATGAAAATTACTGATTATTTTGTTGATTTGTCAAGACCGTCGCTGTATCACAATGACAGTGCAACCCGCTCTTTCAACTTTTGGCACTTTCGTGAGTAGGCTCCGTACTTTGATGTGCGTGAGTAGACTCAGAAAGGAGAGGAGAAAATGCCACGTCGGCTGCGATGCAAATTGGTGAGCGATCTCCATTATGCCACTGCCGTGGTGCAACACCTGGCAGAAGCGATCAGGGATGCCGGAGGTCGTCCTGATGATGTGTTTGACCTCTTGGTGCGCCATCCTCCGTATTGCGCAAGGATTGCCAGAGGCATATTGCGCGGAGAACCGCTGCTGATCGATCACCTGAAGAAGAACTCGCATTCCCCAATCTCCATCAGTGTGGATCGATGTGCGGCTTCCCCGGAGTGGCTGCAACTGCCTAAGGGTTTCAATCCTTCGCAGTGGCTGTTGCCCCACGCTTCGGTCAACAGGCCAAAGATCCTCTCGATCTTGCTAGCAGGCACGAGTGCCCCCGGCGAAGAGATTGCAGAGGCAGTCGGGGATGAACCACTGTGGTACCCCGGATCGTATGTGGACATGTACCACTACCTCGCGGCTTCGAAAGCCTTCCCGGCATACGATCGAGATTCATCGGTGCGGTTCTACGCACTCGATGGCAATCTCGAGAGTAAGCAGATGTGCTACGTTGCCGGCAGCAAGCTGCACATCTGCGGGCTCCAGGAGATGATTCCAGAAGGAAGCTGGATCTCCGTGTGGGCATGATGCCGTGTTCGTAACGGAATGGGTTGCACTCCCGGCGGTCTCAGGATGAGGCTGCCGGATTTTTCGTATTTCTTGCGTAGTCAGGCCAATTCTCCGAGCGACGTGATGACACGATCCGCATGGTCCCTCGCATAGGATGGAGTGAACTCCCGAGCGATCAGAATATTCGCCATTTTAGCATTGCGCGCCGCTTCCATATCAAACACCTGGTCACCGATATACACGCAATGCTGCGGTTCCGCGCCCAAGGCTTGTGCCGCCAGAAACAGTCCGTGCGGATGTGGCTTGAAGTACGGATCCATCTCATCCGCGGTAATGATCGTCGGAAAATATTTCGAGAGTGGCAGGCATCGCTCGATGGCCTTCACGTACGAGCGGTGAGACCCCGTCACGATTGCACGCGGTATCGATGGGGGCAGCGCTTCGAGCAGCGGCAGGACATCAGGGAACCACCGAAGTTTCGTCGCAAGGAGATGCTCGTAGTGCGCGTCGCGTCCGGCACGGATCGAATTGTTGAGATGCGTGGCTTTGTGCGGGGCGAGTGCGGACTTCAGAGGCAGGCCTTTGCAGTAGATGTCGCGGCGGAAGGTTTCGATGTCCAGTGGGAGATCGTGTGCAGCAAACGCAGAAAGGTACGCTTCTTCATAGAGCGGGAGGGAGTCGATGAGCGTTCCGTCGAGATCGAAGAGAAAGGCTGCAGGTTGCATGAGGATTCGATGATACGTGGAAGCGAATGATTCGACAAAAAAGCTGCGGACACAAAGTTCGCAGCTTCTATTGTTCACTTAAGGATTCTCATACCTCGATGAAGATGGGGATCACCATCGGTTCACGATCGAGCTTCCGATCGAAGTAGCGCGAAAGCGCCCCGCCAATCGTTCGTTTGAGCTCTTTGCGGTCAGTTACACCGCGGCTGAGTGCTTCCTCGTAGGCCTTCTTGGAAGTCTCGATCACCTCGCGAGTGATCTGCGTCTGTTCGGAGCCGTAGATGAGCCCACGCGAGAGGACATCCGGGTCCCCTACAGGGCGTTTGCTTGAAGCGTAGATGCGGAAGACAACAACAAGAACGCCGCTGCTACTCATGACCTTGCGGTCATCGAGCACTCGATGACCTTCCCCAGCAGAGCCGTATCCGTCGATGATGACATCTTGGAGGAAGATTTTCTGCTTGCTCTTGCGAACAGAACCATTCGCTTCGAATTCAAGGATTTCACCATTCACGAGCGAATGGATTCGGTTCTCTTCGTAACCAAGCGTCTTCACAATATCTGCGTGGACGGAACGCATATGAGGTTCTCCGTGAGCGGGGATGATATGACGTGCACGAACGAGGCGATGCATAAGAAGTAAGTCGTTTTGGTGACCATGACCCGTCGTGTGGAGAGCAAGTTCCGCATTTGTTTTCACGAAGGCGCCCTTCAGATGGAGGTTATTGATCACTTTGGCGATCGCCCGCTCGTTTCCCGTAATAGGATTGGAACTCAGGATAACAGTATCTCCTTTTTTGACGGCGATGTGCCGGTGAGTTCCGAGGCCGATGCGTGCAAGACCGGCCATTTCCTCGCCTTGACTGCCAGTTGTGATGATGATCACCTCGTTATCAGGCACCTTGTCCATGCCCGGGGACACCTTGCGGATGAGGCCGCGTGGCGCCTTCAGATAGCCAAGATTCTGGGCAATCTCAACGTTTGTCTCCATACTGCGCCCAGAGATGAAGACCTTGCGGTTGAAGTCTTTTGCATGGTCGACGATCTGCTGGATGCGGTTTAAGAGGGACGAGAAAGTCGAGATAATGATACGACCTTTGGCATCTCGGATGAGCTCATGGAGCGTTTGGGAGATCTCTGCTTCGCTTTTCGAGTATCCGGGCTTCGTCGCATTGGTTGAATCTGCAATGATTGCGAGCACATTGCGATTGCCGAGCTCTGCCAATTTATAGAAATCAGCAGGTGGCTCACTGACAGGAGTCAGATCAAACTTAAAATCTCCCGTGTGGACGATAGTGCCATATGGTGTATGAATGGCAATGGCTGCGGAGTCAGGAATACTATGTGTCACCTTCAGAAATTCCACTTCCACTTTGCCGATGCGGATGCGTTTACTGTAGGGAACGATATTGAGATTGGCCTTGGAAGTGAGCTTCTCTTCATCAAGGCGCTTCCGCACAAAAGCCATGGTGAGCTTTGTGCCATAGCATGGTGGAAAGTGTAGTTGTGGCAGCAGATGTTGGACTGCGCCGATGTGATCAAGGTGTCCATGCGTGAAGAGGATCGCCTTGATGCGGTTCTCCTTCCCACGAAGCGACGAGATATCAGGGATAAGATAATCGATCCCCAACATATCCTCGTCAGGAAACTGCAGTCCCAAATCGATGATGTAGATGCTGCCGTCCACCTCAATGGCGAAACAGTTGCGTCCAATTTGTTCGAAGCCGCCAAGAGGGTAAACCCTAAGAGGACACGAACGCTGCTGTGAAATGAAAGGTTTTCGCTGTTGCTGCGGTTGCCGCAAGCCGCGATGCTGAAAGGGCGGGCGTGGCACAGGAGAAGAAGGAAGAGGGCCTTTTAAGGGTGGCGCTCCTTCGGGCTGTCCCTGCAGAGGGGGTTTGGGCTGTGGTGTCTCTGCACTCACCTGGGCCGCAACGGATTGCAGCCACTGTCCTACGGTCTTCATGTCTTGTCTCTTGGAATGTAATCGGAAATACCGTGATGCTCACACTGTACTCCTCATGAGAGGGAAAGGCAACAATCAAATGTCGACACATCGATTTTTTGGCTTGTTTACAATAAATTTTTACTTAGAATTTTTGGATTTTACAGACTGCCAGCCTCCTCGGAGCGTTTCGGGGTCCGTCTTGAGCCCGGCAAAGGATAGATGTGGCAAAAAAGTTATACCACATGCGTTACAGTTGGAGAGCGGCTGCCGCTGAGCATGAAGACGATGAGATCACTCTTCTCTTTGTCGTTTCTCTTGCTCCGCATTAAGGAGAAAGGTACCCTCTCAATCTGTATGGACATTGCTGTCCACACAGGCCACACGAAAACAGCCAGTGGGGTTTCCTTGGTATCGCTTGCGCTGAAGTCGGGCAAGGGCGAACAGGTAGCACTTCTTCTGCAGATTCATGCAGCCCCGCAAGAGGCCAAGACTCTCGAGAAGGAATACGTCTCCATTGTGGAACATGCATTGCTTGAGACGGAAGGAGATGCGGCGAATCGCTTGGACAGCGCCCTCAAAGAACTCAATGGTCTCCTGAAGGGCTTGCTCGTTTCTCAGACGGTGGAGGATATCCATGCGATTGTGGCGATTGTGGGATCGAACGGAACACTGCATGTGTCCCACGCAGGTCGTGCAGAGGCATATATTGTACGTGCGGGAGCTGCGAGCCAAATCACGGAGTATACACGTGGCAAGGCCACCCCGGCATTCGTACATATTGCGAGTGGTGAACTCGAAGCGAGAGATGTGGTTGTACTCTCCACACAACGATTGCTGCGGACAGTGACGCCGGCACAGCTCGCGCAGATCTCTGCACGTGGCGATCAGATGCTCGATGAACTCAAGATGGCGTTAGAAGCAGAAAAAGAGCGGGCAGCACTCACCATTCTTCATGTGGAAGATCGGCGTATGCGCGATGCCTTGCCCAGCAAACCCCTCCCCCCGCGTGCGATGCGTCAGCGAGGGGCAAAGTGGTCGAGATCCTTTGCGATTGGCCCCGTTTTCTCTTCACTGGGGGCCAGATTGGGAGATCTCTGGGAAAAGATCACTTCCTCACGTTGGCTCGGGACCGCCCGCATGGCGCCCACGAAGATTTTGAGTGACCTCAAAGATCCCAAGCGTCGCAAGAAGGCGCATCTCCTGCTTCTTGCCGGTGCGGTGGCAACTTTTCTTGTTGTTTGGGCGATAGTAAATATTGCCACGTCCAATCAGCGCAGCTCCACAAGTGCTGAACTCGAGCAGCTTGTTTCTCAGATCGATTCAGATATCCGTACAGCAGAGAACCGACGTCTCACAGGCGATATTGATTCTGCAAATGCTATTCTTCAGCGTGCGGAGGAACAGGCGAAGCGGGTCATGGACAATGAGAGCGGACTCTATCGTACGGAGACGCTCGATCTTATTGAGCGCATTCGTCAGAAAAGTGAAGAGATAAACAATATCGTGCGCATCCCGCCGCGCGTTGTAGCCAATCTTGCAGCAAAAAAGGCGGATATCTCCGCCAGCGGACTCATCGGGCTCAAAGACGGAGAGCTCGTCGTCTACGATCGACAAGATCTCTATCGCATCCTGCTCAATTCTGTGGATGAGCCCACGCGCCTTTCAGATGAAGAGCTTATCTTGAACGGCAACTACTTTGCGCGAATGCAGTCACTTCTCTTCCAGACAACGGCAAACAGCATCATCGAAGTGATCAATGGCCAGCCGTCCACCATGAAAACCGAGGACCCCGCCGGGTGGATCACGGGAAAATCAATCAAGACGTACTTGCGGTTCCTCTATATCCTCTCGCCGGAGAATAATCAGATTTACAAATACGAGCGTCTCTCCAATCGCTATGCAGCGCCAGCGGAGTACAACGTCAATGGCGATCTGGCCGGTGCGATGGATATCGCGCTCGATGGAAATATATATGTCCTCAAGGAAGGTGGGCAAATCGTAAAGTTGCTGCGTGGGGAGACACAACCGTATGTCATTCGTCATCTACCTGAGAATGCACTGAAAACCGCAGTGAAAGTATTCAAGATCATGGACAGCAATATCTACTTCCTCGATCCGGCTGGCAGTCGTGTCATCGTCGCAACGGATGGCGGCAAGACCGGCGAAGCTTCCTACATTCGCCAGTTTGTTCTTCAGGGGGACCAGGTGGGTATGCTGAAAGATCTCTATGTCGATCCGGAGGAACAGAGGCTCTATGTGATGGATGAAAAGAGGGTGTACTCGATCGATTTGGGGACCAAGTGAGGCCGCGCGTACTCGTCTTCGGCACATTCGACAATCTCCACCCAGGACATCGGTTCTTTCTTACTGAAGCCGGAAAACATGGTGACTTATGGATTGTTGTTGCGCACGATGAGACTGTACATGAGGGGAAAGGACATCTTCCTCTCGAGTCGGCAGAGCAGCGTGCACAAAATATCATTGCGGCTTTCCCGGATGCGCATGTCATGCTCGGAGAGATAGGTGACTATCTCGCTCCCGTAAGGCAAGTGCATCCTGATCTCATCTTTTTGGGTTACGATCAAGCCCTGCCCCCCGGAGTGGCAATAGAAGCCTTTCCTTGCGCCATAGAGCGCCTTCCGGCTTTTGAGCCTCATCGTTACAAATCGAGCGTTCGTCGTGCTTCCTTGGAATAGAACGCAAGATCTGCTATACTGTTTCGAACACACATCCTTATCTTTCTATGAAGAATCTTCTGCATATTCCGTTGGTACGGCAGCTCCTCGGCGCGATAGTGGGCGCAACGTTCGCGCTACTTTTGTATCAGGGATACCAAGCGGTTGCTCCGAGTGTGACGGCACTTTTGAAGATCCCCTCCGGATCGACGGATGCACGATTCGCAGAGGTGAACGAAGTGACAGCCGATCAGGTGAAGTTCCAGCGTCAGGAAGCGCGCAATCGCACAATCGCAGAACACTTTGCTGCGCCAGAAACATTTGATCGCATTGCCGAGCGGGCGAAAAATGTTCAGCTAAATCTTACCGATGAACAGAGAAAACTGGCAGAAGAGGCACTCGATCAGCCGGCTGTTCCGGGGCAGATGGCACAGGCCTCCGGTATCGAAGCTGAGTCAACAGAGGAAACACCCGCCTCCGACACCACGGTCGTTGCCCCCATGCGCGAGACGGTGCGGCAAGACAAGGCAAATACTCCAACCCCTTCGAAATTCACAGCTTCTGTCGGTGACCACAAAGAGTGGCGTATGCAGCCAGAAGGAGTGCAGCTCCCCGCATCCGGCATCGGGTTGTGGGTCGGGATATTCGTCGCATTCGTACTCACCATCGCTATGCAGTGGAAGCTTTTTAAGAAGGCGATCATGTGCAGAGGAGAGATTTTCTAGGTAGACTGCCGCCTATGCAATCGGATATTGCCATAGTCCTCTTCGTCATCTTGGGCCTTGTTTTTGGGAGCTTTGGAAATGTACTCATTGCCCGCTTACCAACAGGGGAGAAGATCACTGGCCGATCTCACTGCCCCCTCTGCGGAGTCCACCTCAGGATCATCGATCTCATCCCCGTTGTGAGTTATCTCATCCTCCAGGGGCACTGTCGCAGTTGCCGAAAGCGTATTTCCATTCGCTATCCGCTCGTCGAAGCAGCAGGCGCACTCCTCTTCATTCTTGCGTATTTTCTCGTGCCGACAAAAATTCCTTTAGCCATCCTTCTTGCCGCCATTCTATGGCTGTTGTTTATTATTGCGGTGATCGATGCATCCACAAAAGAAATTCCAGATATCCTCACCATCCCTCTTATCGCTATCTGTGCGCTCTTCGCATTCCTTCAGAAAGATTTTTCCATCGTTGCACCCGCACTCGGAGCAGCATTATTTGCATTGCAGTGGGGCATAAGCTCCGGCAAGTGGATTGGCAGTGGAGACATCCTTGTTGCGATTGGTATCGGCTTTCTTCTTGCCACGCCGGGGCATGTAATTCTGTGGTTACTCCTTTCCTACATCGTTGGGGGTGTTGTGGCAGCGACACTCCTTCTTCTAAAAAAGACACATCGACAGGCACATATCGCCTTCGCCCCCTTCCTTGTAACGGGTGCCCTTATCACCTTGATCGTGGGAGACCGATTACTGGTGATTCTTCCGTAAAAACCATTCACATATCAAACAGGGCTCCGTGCCCAGAAAGAAATGAGGGACAAAGCCCTGTGATGGCCAGACCGAAAGCTGGGCGGATTACCGCCAGTCCCACCTTTCGGTGAGAGTGATCTGGTATCACTATAATACATTTGATTATCAAGTTGTCAATAATATTCACCCTTTCCTAAAATAGCTGATTCTTGGCTATTTTGCGCCGAAAGGTCATACTTCGTCTATGAAGCGAGTCGCGGACAATCGCCGGGCACGTTATGACTACGAGATCCTTGATACGGTGGAGGCAGGCATCGTCCTCTCCGGCCCCGAGGTGAAATCCTGCCGCTTGGGGCATGTCCACCTCTCCGGCGCATATGTATCATTCCTTTTGGGGAAGCCCGTCTTGAAAAATGCGTCGGTCGCTCTCTATGCGTATGCATCCGGCGTGGAGAATTATGACCCTGGACATGACCGGCCGCTCCTCCTCAAGGAATCAGAGATTCGCAAGCTCACAGCAGGCACTGAAGAGAAGGGTATGACCGTCATCCCGCTCGAAGTACGTGCGGGAAAATTCATCAAAGTCCTCCTCGGGCTCGGGCGGGGAAAGAAGAGATTCGACAAGCGACAGAAGATCCGTGCACGCGATGTGGAGCGGAGATTGAAGCGGTCGGGAGATTACTGAGCTTTTTCCACTTGATTCTTGATTCCTAATTCCCGATTCTCTCCTCGTGTCTCTCCTTCCTCCGCAAATTCAGAAGACGATTGAGGAGTTCAGTAAGCTCCCTGGCATTGGCATGAAGTCCGCTGAGCGGCTCACATTTCACTTGCTGCGCAGTTCCAAAGCCTCGCCTGAAACACTTGGGAAGGCGCTCGCGGATCTGCGGACGCAGCTGAACTACTGCAAGCATTGTCAGATGGTTACACTGCAGGAGGAATGCGCGATCTGTGCGGATACCTCACGGGATCATGCGACAATCCTCGTCGTGGAGAACCCGCTCGATGTGATCGCCTTCGAGCGATCGGGATTCAAGGGCGTCTACCATGTGCTTCACGGCGTCCTTTCCCCTATCGACGGAATGGGACCAGAACAATTGAAATTGAGAGAGCTCATCGAACGTTGCAAGAAAGGAGAGGTGAAGGAAGTGATCGTGGCGACAAACCCGGATATCGAGGGCGAGGCAACGGCCAGCTACATTCAACGACAGCTTTCCGATGCCGTTCCCTCCATCACGCGCCTTGCACATGGTCTGCCCATGGGTGCGGACATCGAATTTGCAGATCAGGTGACGCTCAAAGAGGCGGTGGAGGGGAGAAGGAAGCTGTGAATTTTCCGGTCTCCTCACGCTTTCAGTGCCCTCTGCAGAACAACGAGCGAAGCAAGAGACACTGGCAATGTAATGAGGACGGTCTCCGGGGAAAGGGGGATTTTGAAAAGTAGAAGCGCCACAAGGCTGGAGAGAGCAATGATGATGCTCCCGGTCACGGCGCGGTCTTTTAATTTCCAGTAAAACGATCCGATGACTGCCGGGAAGAGAGCAAGGCAGATGCCTGAAAAGGAGAATCCGAGCGTCAAAATATCTTGAATCAACAGACCGGATGCGATGGCCAGCAGGACAAAGGCGAGCATGAACCAGCGCGTCAGCCGCCGCATGGATTGCGCGCTGAAGTGCGGGATGTACGTCTGTACGTCACGGGTGAGAATCGAAGAGACGACAAATGTGATCGTATCGCAGGAGGACAGTGCGACGGCATAGAGGAGTACCAATCCGAACTGCATGAGCCCATAGGGCAGAAGTCGGGTGAAACCGACAAGGAATGCATCCTCCGGCGCAATGGATGGGAAGTGCTGCTTGGTCGCTAAACCGACGATACTGATGATGATGCCGAGAAGTGTCAGAAAAAAAGCTGCGTAGATGAATGCTGTGCGGAGAGACCGCTCGTTCTTCGACGCGAACATCCGTTGCCAGAGGTCCGGAGCAATCATGATGTTCATGGCACCGACGACAAGAAAACCGATCGTGTCGCCGACCCCCATATTCCAGAGGGAAAAATCAGCGGGGACGATAACACTCTCTCCCATAAGATACCAACCGACGGAAATACTCATGACGAACATGATGATAAGCTGGAAGAAGTCGGTGCGTACTACTGCTTTGAATCCAGCAAGGAGGAGATAGCTGAGGATGATGGCCCCTCCGATCGATACCGCTGCGGCGTATGGTATGGGAAAAATAGAGGAGAGAATCTTCCCACTAACGACGAGATCGACGATAGCAAGCAGGAAAAACTGAAAGATGAGAATGGCCGAGAAAGCAAGTCCGCTCCGCCAGCCGATGATCCGACCGAAATATTCCGGCATGGAGTAACAACGCAACTGATCGGCAAGCATTTTTGCCCGCCCGGAGAAGTGTCGTAGCACGATGTATCCCAAAGCAGCGCCAACAAATGCCCACAGGGCGGAGAAGCCGAATTGATAAACATATGCCAAGTAGATTGAGAGAGTTGCTCCGTCGAAGAAACCTGCGCTCATTGTTGCGGCAAGCTGAAGGCCTGCCACCTTGCGATCTGCGATCATGAACCCTTCTTCCGTCTCTCTGTGTGCAGTCATCACACCAATGAGCACGACAATGGCAACGTAGAGGAGGAGAAAGAGGAGACTTAAGGAAATCATGGCAAAAAAATTTCAATGTCGGAATCCTCTCACCCCCGTCAGCACCATCGGAATCTTGAGGGCATTCGCCTTTGCGATCACTTCCTCATCACGTACAGATCCTCCCGGCTGGATAATCGCAGCGATGGAGTATTTGGCAGCTTCCTCGACGGAGTCGGGGAAAGGAAAGAAGGCGTCGGAGGCCATGACGGCGCCCTTCGCTTTTTCCCCGGCACGGCGAGCTGCGATGATCGTTGAGTCGACTCTGCTGGTCTGACCGGCGCCGATACCGACCGTACAAGCGTCCTTCACAAAAACGATGGCATTGGATTTTGCGTGCTTCACTACCTTCCACGCGAAGAGCAGATTTGCGATCTGCTCCTTTGATGGCTTGAGAGTCGTCACACAGGTGAGATCCGCCTCCATTACGATCTTTCGGTCGAGATTCTGCACGAGCATGCCGTCAAGCGCGGAGCGATAGCCGGGGGCATCGGCATTCTCTGGGCAGTGGTGCTCGATGATGCGGATGGATGGCTTGGATTTGAGAAGCTCCAGAGCCTGTGGCTCGTAGCCGGGAGCAATGATGATTTCCACGAAGATTTTCTGATCGATGATCTTTCGAATGACAGCAGCAGAACATTTTCTATTCAGGGCGATGATGACGCCAAACGCGGAGAGGCGGTCCGCATCGTAACTTTTTTGAAAGGCTTCCGCGATATCCTCGTGTGAAGCAACTCCAGACGGATTCGCGTGTTTGATGCAGGCGGCAGTGGGCTCAGAAAATTCACAGACAAGATTCCATGCACCGTCGGCATCGAGGATGTTGAGATAGCTCATCTGTTTCTTCTCCTGCTGGAGGACTCTCCACCCAGGTGGACTGTCGGCATACTCGTAAAATGCTCCCCATTGGTGCGGATTCTCGCCGTAGCGAAGCTGCATCCTATTCGTAAGGAGGAGGCCTGCATGACGCCCCTCCGAGAGGGTAGAGGCGATGGCACAGTCGTAAGAAGCCGTATGCAGAAATACTTTCTCAGCAAGCTCTCGGCGGAGCTCCGGAGATGTCTTCTTGTATTCCTTTAATTCTTTCAGAATGCGTGGATAGTCCTGTGGATCGCAGACGACAGTAACATCATCAGCATTCTTCGCCGCAGCACGAAGCAAACTCGGGCCACCGATGTCGATCTGCTCAATGAGCTCCCCGCGGCTGATGCCTGGTTTTTTGGCAGTCTCTTGGAAAGGGTAGAGATTCACGCACACAAGATCGATTGGTTCGACCTTGAGTTTCTTCGCCTGCTTCATGTGTTCCGGATCGGAACGTTTATAGAGAAGACCACCAAAGATGAGCGGGTGCAGCGTCTTCAGGCGTCCGCCGAAACACTCAGGAAATTGTGTAATTTCTCCAACCGATGTGACGGGGATTTTGGCTTTTTCCAACGCTTTCTGCGTGCCGCCAGTCGAAATAATTTCATAACCCGCCTCTCGAAGCCCCCCGGCGAAGCTCTCGATGCCGGACTTGTTGGAGACAGAGAGTAGTGCGCGCAATGACATGGGAGAACAGGGTGAAAAAATCCTCGGGAGGGCACACAAAGTGTAGCGAGAATGACTCATTGCCTCAATGCAGATTTTCTGCTACAATTACAGGATAAACCGCTGACTATGTCCGATAAACCCACACCCAAAAAATCGGCCGATTCTACAAAACACTCACTGCTCATCGTTGAGGATGAACGACCGCTCGCACACGCATTGGAGCTGAAGTTCGCCCATGAAGGATTTCTGCCGCATATTGCGACGGACGGCGGCGAAGCTCTGGAGATGGCCAAGAAAGAAAAATTCGATGTTATTCTCTTGGATCTCATCATGCCGGGGATGGATGGCTTTGCTTTTCTCGAGGCGATGCAGGCCGGGAAAGCAAAAGTACCTGTCATAGTTCTCACTAATCTTGGACAAGAGGAAGACCAGGCGCGTGCGAAGAATCTCGGAGCAAAAGGCTACTACGTGAAATCCAATACCCCCATTTCTGCAATCGTGAAGCACGTCAAATCCGTCCTCTAACCCCTTTTGATCATGGCCATCAAGGATGATGCACTCGGCACACTCCTCACGGGACAGAATTATCTCTCCGAGGAGGAATTAAAATCTGCGCAAAAACGTGCCGACGAATTGAAAGTGCCCCTCCTTTCCGTGCTCATCGATCAGGGTCTGCTTACACAGCAGCTCTACGAGAATGCATTAGCTGAGTACTACAAACTTGAGTTCTATGATGTGCAATCAAATCCACCACCCGCAAATGTCATCACGCTTCTCCCGGAGGAAATTGCGCGCGCATTCAGTGCGGTTGTAGTGAAACGTGACGAATCATTTATTACTGTGGCGACGTCCGATCCGGGGAATGAGCAGTTGGAGGAAGCCGTTCGTCTCAATTTTGGGCAGGAGAGCCCCCTGTATCCGCAAAAGCTGGAGGAAAAGAGTGGAGCGAAGAAAGAAGAAAAGAAATCCGGATTCTCCTTTGGAGGAAAGAAAAAGGCCGTTGAGGAGAGGAAGCATTTCACAGGAAAGATCTCTTTCGTCTATACGCCTCAGTCAGCTATCGAAGCAGCTTTTGTTCACTATCAGAAGCCGCTTGCCACGCGGTTTCAGCAGATTATCGATGAACAGAAGAAGGTTGCACCGGAAATTCTTGAGGAGATCATCTCCGACGCCATCCAACTCAGGGCGTCTGATATTCACTTTGAACCGCAGGAGTCCGTGGTGGTTGTTCGTTTCCGCGTGGATGGCGTCATGCACGAAGCAGGTCGGATCCCACGTGAACACTATGAAGGTGTACTTAATCGCATCAAGATCGATTCCAACATGCGCATCGATGAACACTTCGCGGCGCAGGATGGAGCCATCCGTCATCCCACTCCCTCCGGCCCCATCGATATCCGCGTCTCCATCGTTCCAGTGGTGGATGGCGAAAAAGTTGTGATGCGTCTCCTCGGCGAGTATGTCCGACACCTCACTCTTGCTGATCTCGGCTTCTCTCTGGAGCATCGGAATATCCTCGAACGAGAAGCACACAAGCCGTTTGGCATGCTTCTCACTACGGGGCCGACTGGATCGGGGAAATCCACGACCCTCTATGCACTTTTGAAGATTCGCAATGCCCCCGATGTAAATATCTCTACCATCGAAGATCCAGTAGAGTACAAAATCGCCGGCATCAATCATATCCAGGTGAATCCGAAGACGGATCTTACGTTCGCCAAAGGATTGCGCGCTCTCGTCCGCCAGGACCCGGATATTGTCCTCGTCGGAGAGATCCGCGACGGCGAGACGGCGGATATTTCTGTGAATGCAGCTCTCACAGGGCACTTGCTTTTTTCCACGCTCCACGCAAACGATGCAGCGACCTCCATTCCCCGTCTCCTCGAGATGGGTGTGGAGCCATTCCTACTTGCTTCCACACTGGAAGTGGTCATCGGGCAGCGCCTTGTACGTCGCATCTGTTCGCGCTGCAGAACAAGTGCATCTGTTACCGCCGCCGAGGTGAAGAATCTCTTCCCAAATGCACATGAGTACTTCGATGGCAAAGGAACAACGCTATATCGCGGCAAGGGATGCGACGCATGTGGCGGCACGGGTTACCGCGGACGCGTTGGTATCTATGAATTGCTTCTCATCACACCGGAAATCGAAGACCTCATTGTGGCCCGTGCATCGAGTACGGACATCAATGTCTGCGCGCGTCGGAATGGGATGAAGCTCATGTTCGAAGACGGTCTCGAGAAAGTGAAGACAGGTATGACAACCATTGAAGAGCTTATGCGTGTCGCCGCACCGCCCACACCAATCCCGTCTGCCCATGGCAAGAAGTAGGAAGACATCGAAGGTGGTCGAGACTGCATCGAAGCGGTCTTCTGCCATTGATCCGCATGCGAAAACGATTGAGGCTCCACCTGCAGAATCCCCACCGCTCAAAACGAAGGGGGTCGATCATGTCTCAAAAGGGGAAACAAAGGCGGAAGAAGAAACGAAGGTTGAACCTGCAAAGCCGGCGAAAAAATATTCAGGGGAATCGCAGCTCATGGCATTCCTTGTGAGACTGAATAACATCGGCATGGGCAAGCAGGCAGGACTCTTCGTGCAGAGTGTTGCCATGATGCTCAACGCCGGTCTGCCGCTCCTTGATGCGCTCAAGATTTATCAACTTGAGGCGCATGGTGGTGCATCGAAAAAATTCGTCCAGAAGATCATCGAATCCGTTGAGAGTGGCTCCCCTCTCTGGCGTGCTATGGAAGAACAGCACCTCTTTCCCCCCTATGACATCTCGATGGTGCGCATCGGGGAAGATGCCGGCAATCTTGCACGCAACATGGAATACCTTACAGAGCAGAGAGAGAAGGATCGTGCACTGAAGTCAAAAGTAAAAATGGCAATGATTTATCCGTCGATCATCCTCACGATGATGTTCGTTCTCATTATGGGGCTCGGCATCTTTGTGTTGCCTAACCTCATTCAGGTACTTGTCTCCCTCAATGCCGATCTTCCGGTTAGCACGCGTGTCATCATTGTCATTGCTAACGCATTCAGTGCCCATGGTACGGTATTCGTGCCGGCTTCGTTTGGTCTTATCATTCTCCTATTCCTTCTCGCAAAATTCACGCGGTTCAAAGTGATCACACAGTGGGTCATGTTTCATATTCCGGGTATCGGACGGCTTGCGAAGGAGGCGACTATCGGACGCTTCGGCGTGATCCTCGGCGGGCTGTTGCAGGCGGGTGTTCCCCTCCTTGAGGCGATGGAATCACTTGTCAGTGTCACCACCGTTGTTGCGTACAAGAATTTCTACACACATCTTCTCGAACGTGTGCAACTCGGTGATTCCTTTGCGAAGGCGTTTGAACAGCTGAAGGAGACGAAGAAACTTCTTCCTGTCTCTGTCCAGCAATTGGTGATCACTGGCGAACGATCTGGTTCCCTTGCAGGG
>JAQTSD010000037.1 GCA_028711445.1 Candidatus Peribacteraceae bacterium | reverse complement strand
ATCGAGGGATTCCTTGCCGCCAAAGGCGATGTGCTCGCGGTGATGGATGCCGACGGCCAGCACGACAGCGAACTCCTCAAGCGTCTGTACGAAGCGGTACGGGGCGGAAGCAGCATCGCGGTCGGCTCGCGTTATGCGAAGGGGGGCAGCGTGGGCCAATGGGATGAGCGGCGGCACTTCTTGAGCCGTGTCGCGACCCGCCTCGGACAAGCTGTTTGTAGTGTCAAAGTGAGTGATCCCATGAGCGGATTCTTCGCCATCGACGCCCGTCTCTTCGAACGCGTCCGGCCGAGTCTCAACCCGAAAGGATTCAAGATCCTCCTTGATCTCCTCGTTCATATTCCGAAGGACACGCGCGTGGTCGAACATGCGTTCATGTTCGGCGGAAGGTTGCATGGCGAGAGTAAGATGTCGCGCAGGGTGCAAGTCGAGTTTCTCGAGTATCTCTACGATGTGACCATCGGACGATTTATCCCCCTCACTTTCCTGAAGTATTGCGTCGTGGGATTTCTCGGTGTGTTCGTGAATGTCGGTGCGTACTGGGTCTATGCGGAGCTGCTGCGTGTAGACGGAATCATTTCCTTCGCAGGTTTTTCCGTTGCCGTCATCGTATCCATTGAAACGGCGATCATCTTCAACTTCCTGCTGAATAACGTCTGGACGTTTGCGCACAAACAATTGAGAGGGGCGTCTGCACTTGTGGGATTCGCCAAGTACAACATCGCCTGTGCGCTCGGCGCCCTTGTCAACTACGCCGTGAGCGCCCTGCTTGTCTGGCGTGCTTGGCCTGAACTCCTCGCCGTCACGATCGGATCGTTCACTGCTGTCCTGTGGAACTATGTGATGAGCAGGATGGTGACGTGGAAAGACTAAAGGCATGGAGAGGAAAACCTGCGGTTTTTCCTCCACGAGCCTCCTTTTCCCTAAAAGGAGGCGCTCCAAGCAAGCGGAGCTTGCCTTTGCGCATTGTTTAATTCCCTCGCTATGAGGCGGAAACTGTCATCGTTCAAATCTTGTGGTATCCCCGATACCACTCCACGAACTTCGGGACGCCGGTGGCGATCATCGTCTTGGGTTCGTAGCCGAGCATCTTGCGTGCCTTGGAAATGTCTGCGAGGCTCGCACGCACGTCGCCGGGTTGCATGGGGAGATATTCTTTCTTCGCCTCCTTCCTACATGAGCGTTCAATCGTCTCGATAAAGTCCATGAGTTCCTCTTTGCGTCCGCATCCGAGATTGAAGATCTCTTCGGAGTAGTTCCGGTCGAGGGATGCCATGATGCCGGCGACGATATCATCTACGTATGTGAAGTCCCGCTGCATCTTCCCTTCCCCGAACACTTGAAGGGGGTGGCCTTTCAGAATTGCATCCGTAAAGAGAAAGAGGGCCATGTCCGGCCGCCCCCACGGACCGTAGACGGTGAAGAAGCGCAGACCTGTGATGGGGAGTCCGTAGAGATGATGGTACGTGTGTGCCATGAGCTCGTTGTCGCGCTTGTTCATCCCGTAGAGCGACAACTGGTTGTCCACGCGCTCCTCCTCGCTTGCCGGCAGATGATCATTCCCGCCATAAACCGAGCTTGAGGAAGCGTAGGTGAAGCCGGGGATCTCCTGGAGCCGGGCTTCATCGAGGACCTCGAAAAATCCTTGAATATTATTTTCGATGTACTCCTCGGGATGTTCGAAGGAGTAGCGCACGCCTGCGAGGGCAGCGAGGTGGCAAATACGGTCAGCTCCTTTCATCGCCTTGTGCACCGTTGCGCGGTCCGTGATCGATCCGCGGATCATTGAGAACCCCTTCTCTTTCTTCAGGATAGCTGCGCGCGCCTCTTTGAGGGCCGGGTCGTAGTAAGGGCTGAAATTATCGAGGCCGACCACTTCGTCCCCGCGCTTGAGCAGTGCCTGAGCCGTATGGAACCCGATGAAGCCTGCGGCGCCGGTAAGGAGAATGCGCATAGGTCTTCAGTCTACCATTCCTTCATGGCGGTGGAACGACGAGAACAGACTTTTCCTGAAAATTCTCTCGTGTTCACCTTCTACTTGAGCGCGCGCCTTATCTCATACTGTTACCTATGCTGCCACCGCCTCTACTTCTATCGTCTCTATCGCAACCGCTTCCGCACCTCTTTCTTTTGTTGTTTGATTCTCCTGTTCTGGGAGAGAGGGCTCTGTTGCAAGTCGTTTGTGTGGTCCGTTTCGTACAATCAGTTGGATAGATGAATCATCTCCATTCGTTATTTCCGTGTAATCGAGTTTGCATGCGGTCTGACCGAGGCGCGACACCCCGGGGAGCTGGTCACAATTTCGAGACAGCGAAGTGGCATAACTGCAGATTACCTCACACGCCGCCGTAATATGTCCATTTACCCTCTCGATGGTGGTGACTTGGGCAATCATGTATTTATCCTCGCAGAGGCGAGGGCACTGACGCGCTTCGCGGCTGACATGTGAATTGTGGATCGTGATGTGGGAGCCGATGGCGATATCGCTTAATGATTCCAGAGGTTGGAGAGACACTAGGCTTCCGATTATCACCTTTCAAGAGACCTATATTTATCTCAACAGGATCAGCAAATACCGATCCCATGGTAGATGAGACTCGCTCGCACCACTTCCTTGGGCTCGTAAACGTTGCGTCCGTCGAAGAGATCTGCCCCCTTCATACGCCTCTTGAGTTCATTTAAATCCACGCCGCGGAAGATATCCCACTCCGTGAGGAGCACGACGGCGTCGGCCTTATCCGCAGCGGCGAACAGGTCATCCACGTAGACAATCTCCTTGGGAAGGAGGGGGCGGGCGGTTTCCATGGCGGCGGGGTCGTACGCACGCACCGTGTGGCCGTTTCGTACGAGTGCCGGCAGCAAGTCAAGGCTCGGCGCTTCGCGCATATCATCCGTCTTCGGTTTGAAGGAGAGCCCCCAGATACCGACGGTTGCGCGAGCAGGGAGTGATTTCAAAATCCGATCGAAAAAGCGCTGACGCTGTCTGAAGTTGATGCGATCGGTTGCCTCGATGATGTCCATCGGGACGCCGAGTTCCTTCCCCGTGGCGAGCAGAGCCTTCACATCTTTCGGAAAGCAGCTGCCGCCGTACCCGATACCGGCATGGAGAAACCGCGGACCGATGCGGTTATCGAGGCCTATTCCCATTGCAACGTCGCGGATGTTCGCCTCCGTCTTCTCCGTGAGCTCCGTAAGCATGTTGATGAAACTGATCTTCGTCGCGAGGAAGGAGTTACTGGCGTACTTCACGATCTCCGCGCTCTCGCGGGTCATGAAGACGATGGGCTTGCCCACACGCGTGATCGGACGATAGAGCTCCTCCATGAGTTCCTTCGCCCCCTCGTCGTGATTCACACCTACGACGATTCGATCGGGCATGAGCGTGTCCGGCACAGCCATCCCTTCGCGGAGGAATTCGGGGTTGCTCACAACGGGAATCCGGAACGTTGCCCCGCGGGCCTTCAGGGTCTCCGTGATGAGTTCCTCACACTTCTTCCCTGTACCCACGGGCACGGTGGACTTGGTGACGAAGACAATATCGCTCTCGGTGCGCTCGGCAACGGTCTTGGCAACCGTGAAGACCGCGCGCAGGTCCGCCTTGTAGCCCTCTCCCGGCGGCGTGGCCACGGCACAGAAAACGATCGAACAACCTGGGAGTGCTTCCGTGAGCTCTGTGGTGAAGGTCAAGCGGCCGCTCTTGAGTCCGGAAACGATGAGTTCTTCCAGTCCCGGTTCGTAGATGGGGCTGATTCCTTCCTTGAGCTTGCGTATTTTGGCGGCATCGATGTCCACGCCGCATACGGTGTGTCCCAGCTCCGCGAAGCAGGCCGCTGAGACGAGTCCGACGTACCCGGTACCGACGATCGCAATCTTCATGAGATGAGTGTAGCTAAAAACAGAGGGCAAGAATATTCTTGCCCTGCTTTTTTCTCCGATTTGGCCCGTCGCATCCTCATTACCGGTTCCGTCGCTTACGATGTCCTCCTCGGATACGAGGGGTCGTTCGCAGATGCTATCGACCCCAAGTCTTTGCAGAACCTCTCCCTCTCCTTCTTCTCACCGCGCTTCGCCCGTCACCACGGCGGGACTGCGGCGAATATCGCATGGAATTTAAAATTGCTCGGGGGAGATCCTTTCGTTGTGAGTGCAGTCGGGACTGACGGTGGGTCCTACAAAGCGCTTCTCTCCGAGCGAGGGATCGATGTCCGGTACATCCAGGAGATCGCCGATCACGTGACGGCGACGGCTATCATCGCGACGGACTCCGGCGAGCGACAGATTGCATTCTTCCATCCCGGCGCGGATGCGGCTGGCACATGGCCCGCGCTCGATCAGGAACGTGACGATCTGGCGTACGGCATCGTGAGCCCCCGCGATACCCGGCAGATGACCGAAGCCATGCTCTGGTGCGATCGGATGAAGGTGCCGGTCTTCTTCGATCCCGGGCAACAGATCATCGCCTTCAGCGCGGATGAATTGAAGCGCCTGACCAGGGTGGGTTGTGGCGTGATCGTGAACGACTATGAGTGGAGCCTCTTGAAGGAGGCACTCAAGGTGACGGAGAAGAGCGCAAAAAGCGTTACGCCACTCGTCATCGTCACGCACGGAGAAAAAGGAGTGACAGTTCTCACGAAGGATGGGGAGATGAAGCTCCCGGCCTGTCGTCCGGATCGCATCGTTGACCCGACAGGTGCGGGCGATGCGTTCCGTGGAGGGTTACTTGCCGGCCTCTCTCGTGGGTGGAAGATGGAGGCCGCTTGTCAGCTCGGTGCGGCGATGGGATCCAAGGTCGTAGAACAAGAGGGGACCTTGATGGATACACTCGATTCGGATGAAGTGCGTTCGAGAGCCGAGCAGACGTATGGGGAAGCATTGCCAGCTCTGTAGCCTGTTGGCTGGTTGGCCTATTCGCTTTTTTTAAAGCGACTTTCTCGTCTTCTCTCGCAGTAGTTTGCCTGATATTCTCTCCCCATGTCTTACGTCAAAGATCCCTCTCTTGCCGCACAAGGAAAGCTGAACATCGAAATTGCAGAGAAGCGCATGGGCGCGCTCCTCGCGGTGCGCGAACGTCTCAAGAAGACTTGTCCCTTCAAAGGACTCACGATCGGCATGGCCCTCCACGTCACAAAGGAGACTGCCGTCCTCGTGCGTACACTTATCGCGGGCGGTGCGAAAGTAGCCATCACAGGCTGCAATCCCCTGAGTACGCAGGACGATATCGCCGCAGCGCTCGCCGAGGAGAAAGATGTCCTCGTGTGGGCGTATAAAGGAGAGAGTAAGGAGGACTACTACAAATTCCTCACAGCTGTTCTCCAGGCTGAGCCGGACATCACCATCGACGATGGATGTGACCTCGTGACGGAAGTACATAAGAAGCATCAACATCTTCTTCCCAAGCTCATCGGCGGTTGCGAGGAGACGACGACGGGGATCATCCGTCTCAAGTCCATGCATCGCGACGGTGCATTGAAAATGCCAATGATCGCCGTGAACGACAACAAGACCAAGCACCTCTTCGACAACTACTACGGCACGGGTCAGTCCACCTTTGACGGCATCTTGCGTTCGACCAATCTCCTGATCGCGGGCAAAACGGTAGTGGTTCTCGGCTACGGCAGCTGCGGCAAGGGAGTGGCGTTGCGGGCCAAGGGACTTGGGGCGCAAGTGATCGTCACGGAGGTGGATCCGTTCCCTGCACTGCAGGCGGTTATGGACGGACACCGCGTTTTGCCCATTTCGCAAGCGGCGGAGCTTGGCGATCTCTTCATCACGGTGACCGGAGATATCCATGTCATTCGCATGGAGCACATCGAGAGGATGAAGGACGGAGCAGTTCTTGCCAACAGCGGACACTTCGACCATGAGATCGACATAACAACACTTGAGCGGTTGGCCAAACGCAAAAGACGTGTGCGTCACTATCTCGACGAGTACCTGCTCAAGTCCGGGAAAATCGTCTACGTCGCCGGCGAAGGACGTCTTGTGAATCTCGCATCCGCCGAGGGGCATCCGAGCGAGGTGATGAGTCTGAGTTTCTGCGGTCAGGCGCTTGCGTGCGAGTACCTCGTGAAGTATCGCGGCAAGCTTCCGAATGATGTCATCACACTCCCCCCGGAGATCGATCAGGAGATTTCCACGCTACAACTCAAAGCGATGGGTCTCACTATCGACTCGCTCACGCCGGAGCAGGTGGAGTATCTGCGCGGCTGGGAGCAGGGGACGTGAGAGGAAAATGGGGACATGTGATGAGGCGTAAATCTTCTGTACCGGTACAGCAATTCCATTGACAGAAAGCCAAAAAGCGGATACCCTGCGGGTGTTGTGCAGTTTCCTCAGCTCCTTCCTCCGTTTTGCCCATATCTCTGCCCTTCGGCAGAGGGGAAGTGCTGAGCAGTGCGAAAAATCTGCTCTATCCACTCCCCAAGAGCATTGCATCGGGGGTCTTTCGTCCGGAAGCTCTTTCACACCATTGGGATAATAATGATGAGAAATCCGCTTCTTGTGATCTCGCAAAGGATTGATGACGGTTGGAACCGTCTATTACGGGATCGAAGGAACGGTATCGCTCTTCCGGAGGTGTGTGAGATGCGCGTTATTGGCAAGAAGGCTCGTCGGGGCAAAACAAAGTCGTGTCTTGGTTGTCCGTACTTCGATGAAGACGGACCACCCGGTCTCTGCAGCAGCGATGTCGAAGTCCTGCTGGATAGAGGTTGCCCGGAAGTCGGGCAGGTCCGACTTCCGCGAGAGTATTACGATCGTGGTCCCATCTTCGCGGATGATGAAGAGGCTTCAGAACAGATTTCCGGAGAGCCCGTCTTGGTCTAGCCCAAACTAGGCCGACTCCTTGCACATTCGTGCGAGAAAGATTGGAGGCGGGAAGTTCCTTCCCGCCTCCAATCAGTGTTCAAGATGGAAGCAGATTTCTCGTCGTTCATTTTCATCATCGATCATGTATCCAATCCGCCCGGTGCTCTTCAAATGGACACGAAGGGCCACGCTTATATGGCGTGATTTTGGCCGGGTTGCGCCGAAAGGCGTATGGACCACTTTGTGGAGGGTTTTGAGGATGTGCATTCCGCTGAATCGCAAGGGTCGGACCGAAGCCCGCGAACCCAGTTTGCGCAGGACAGGGAAACGCCGAAACGGCTCCCGTCGCAAGAAGAAGTCGCGGCGCGAGTAGTGCCCTTGCGACATCTGCCCTCCTAACAATCGCCCGGCCCCGATGCATGCATCGGGGCCGGGTCTCGTCTTTCGCATCGAGCGGATTGGGTATAAGAACTGCCAATAACACGTCATGGTGAGTGCGTCGAACCATGAGTGCTCATCCTTCGACAGAGCGCAGGATGGCACAATACAATTTCTTCTTACCGCGCCCAGGGACGGGCGCTCTGGGTAGTGTGTGGAATTCCTTCGAAACCCAGCAGCACCCCTCCGCGAGTGCGGCGTTTCTGGTATAATCCTCCATTGATGGAGAGTAATCGGAAGATCGCCGCGCACTTGCGCCAGATCGCAGCGCTCCTTGAAGAGCAGGGAGTGGCGTTCAAGCCTGTGGCGTACCGCAGAGCGGCGAAAGTGATCGAGGAATTGAAGGAGGATGTCTCCATATTTAAAAATGAGGAAGAGCTCATGGAATTTCCGGGCATCGGCGAAGCGATTGCCGGGAAGATCCGCGAATACCTCACGACGGGACACATCAAGACGCTCGAGCAGTTACTTGCCACGCAAGGGGGCATCCCTCCTGCGCTTATGGAAATCGAGGATCTCGGCCCCAAGCGCGCTCGGCAGCTGCAGATGGCACTTGGTATCCAATCTGTCGCCGATCTCATCAAAGCTGCGGAAGCGGGGAAGCTTCAGTCCCTTCCCCGATTCTCCGCAGTCATGGAACAGAAAATCCTCGAGAACGCGCGGCGCGTGAAGGAGCGCACGCGGCGGTTCACGCTTGGGGAAGTTGAGGACGACGGCGCCGCACTTTTGAAGAAGATCCGCTCGTGTGCGGGCGTGGAGAGATG
>JAQTSD010000036.1 GCA_028711445.1 Candidatus Peribacteraceae bacterium | reverse complement strand
CGGGAAGAACTATCCGGACATTGCTGTTATTGCCAGTGGAGGAGTACGGAATGCAAAGGACATACGAGGTCTGGCAGCTGCAGGCTGCACGTCTGCAGTGGTCGGAAAATCTCTGATCAGCAAACAGGTTTCACTCGCAGAATTACTCCGTGGAAAAAGTGATCTCGCAATTCGTATCATTCCCTGCTTAGACATTGCCGAAGGACGCACCGTGAAGGGGACGAAGTTCCAGAATCTTCGTGATGCCGGAGATCCGGTCGAGCTTGCCGCCCGGTACTGCAAAGAAGGAGCGGACGAACTGGTATTTCTGGATATCAGTGCAAGTACAGAGGATCGAGAGACTGTGTTTGATCTTGCTGCACGGGTCGCGGAGGCGGTGAACATTCCATTCACCATAGGGGGTGGCATTCGCAGCGTGGAGGATGCGAGACGCCTGCTGGAAGCTGGTGCAGACAAAGTTTCAATTAATTCTGCGGCAGTTGCCCGACCTGAACTTCTTTCAGAAATTGCGCAGCAACTTGGTAGAGCCAATACCGTTTGCGCCATTGATGCGATGCGCAAGGGAAAGAGCTGGGTGGTGCTTACCAAGGGTGGAACCGAAGAAACCGAGAAAGATGCGATTGAATGGGCAGTGGAAGCGGAGCAAAGAGGTGCCGGTGAGTTGCTCGTTACGTCATTTGACCGTGACGGAACCGGAGAGGGTTTTGATACGGAACTCCTTGCCCGCATCAAGGAATGCGTGAAAGTTCCCGTAATCGCCTCCGGTGGTGCAGGCACTCTTCGTGACTTTGTCGAAGCGGTTACCATAGGCAAAGCAGATGCTCTGCTTGCCGCGAGCGTGTTCCACTTTCAGACATTCTCTATTTCCGATGTCAAACGTGCGTTAAGCAATGCATCTTTCCCCGTGCGCTCATGATGGATACTTCCACTCTCGATTGGCAGAAAAATCCCGATGGTCTACTTCCGGTTGTTGTGCAGGACTGCGATACAGCACAGGTACTCATGCTCGGGTACATGAACCAAGAAGCACTGGAACAGACGCTTCAAACGAAGCTTGTGACGTTCTACAGTCGCTCAAAAGGGCGACTCTGGCAGAAAGGAGAGGCATCGGGCAATGTGCTCCAATTTGTTTCCATTTCACCTGATTGCGATAGGGATTGCTTGCTCATCCGCGCAAAACCGAAGGGACCGACCTGCCACACAGGAAAAAAGTCCTGTTTTGGCGATGATGAGTTGCCACTGGAAACCATCGGTCAACTTATTCGGACAATTGCTGAACGTGCATCTGGAGGTGACTGTACATCATACACAAAGCAGTTGCTTGACGGTGGTGTGGATGCGTGTGGCGCAAAAGTGCTAGAAGAAGCGGAGGAAGTCGTGCGTGCAGCAAAGCAGGAAGGCAAGCAGCGAACAACCGAGGAAGCAGTGGACTTGCTTTATCACCTCTTGGTCTTATTGGAGAATCAAAATATTGGGTTGAGTGATATTTCTGCAGAACTAAGAAAAAGAAGACGATGAAGTCGTACTCTCAGTTGTGAGAACAGGTACAAAACCCTTCCAAGTGCCCTTACTGCTCCGCAAACCTAAGTGAGCAGGATTTGTACCCTACGACTCACAGGAGGCTTTATACAACGCATTTCAAGCCAAAGATCCGAAGCCCACTTTCTATAGTGAAGCTTTTCAGGCTGCCATTAGTGTAATCCATGGCGGAGGGAGTGGGATTCGAACCCACGAGACCTTTTTGAGGCCTACTCGATTTCGAGTCGAGCGCCTTCGACCACTCGGCCATCCCTCCGTTGTTCTATTGTGTCTTCATGCGGTTTGTTTTGGCAACAAAAAGATACCAACCTTCTGCATTTTTTCGTACGCATTGCCAATTCTCCTTACGCTACGGTGCGTAGAATCTATTATCCGTCAATTGAACATTGGATGTTCTTCCTGTGAGTGAAGTAAAAAAAATGGCTTGCGGAGTGGTTTGCTCCTGCATAGAATCCGCACGCATTTATCCATTTACCCCACTTCCCATGAGTTACGTCGTTGCCTCCAAGCTCAAGGAGCTCGTCAAGAAGCTCAACATGATGTCCGCCGGAGATCTCTCCGATGGCGTCTCAACAGCTGTTGAGGATCTCGTGAAGAAGGCCGTCGCACGCGCGAAGGCCAACGGGCGCAAGACCGTTCGCACGGAGGATTTGTGATCCTCTCTTCAATCGTATGATCGATAAGGCGCCTTCGGGCGCCTTTTTCGACGACAGCGTGAGAAGCGACCTTGCATATCATGATGAGCCAGTCGAACCATGATGTGTGGTATGTCGCCCTTCGACGGGCTCAGTGTGGCACACTTTTTTGGTCGCGAATTGTCAAAAGACATTGCACATCAACTGATCCCTCCTTTTAGCTCCGCGTCGATGAACATTTGGATATCTCCGTCAAGAACGCCGGTGGTATTACTTGTCTCCGCGTTCGTCCGGAGGTCTTTGACCATCTGGTACGGATGCAGAACGTAGCTGCGGATCTGTTGGCCGAAGTCGGCGCTCTTCGTCGCTTTCGTGAGCCCCTTCTTCGTACGTTCCTCGTCCTCTCGCTTGCGTGCGAGGAGCTTGGCCCGGAGCATGTTCATGGCCTGTGCGCGATTCTGCAGTTGACTGCGTTCGCTCTGGCAGGCGACGATGATGCCGGAAGGGATGTGGGTGATGCGTACGGCCGTTTCAACCTTATTCACGTTCTGTCCGCCGGCCCCGCCACTGCGGTACGTATCGATCTTCAAGTCCTTTGCGGTGATGTCCACCTCGGCTGTCTCGGGGAGCTCCGGCAGCACTTCTACGAGGGCGAAACTCGTCTGGCGGAGATTCTTCGCATTGAATGGGGAGAGACGCACGAGGCGGTGAGTGCCTCGTTCGCCCTTCAGATATCCGTAGGCGGGTGATCCTTCGATGTGAACCGTCGCGGACTTGATGCCGGCCTCCTGTCCGTCCGTTTTTTCGAGGATGGCGGTCTTCCATCCTTGTCGTTCACAGTAGCGCAGGTACATCCGCAGCAGCATCGCAGCCCAGTCTTGCGCTTCGGTTCCGCCGGCACCGCCACTCACGGAGAGATAGCAATTCAGGTGGTCGAACTCACCGCTCAAGTAGATCTGCGGCTCGATCGTTTCCCACTTCTTCAGGAGCGCTGCAGCCTCTTCTTCCAGTGCGGGTAGGTCGGAGGATTCCGCATGGGCGATCAGGTCAATGAGACCGGCAATATCGGCACTGAGGCTCGCGGCCGGCTCCCACTGTTTGCGCAGCATTTTGAGTTCTGTGAAGCAGGCGTTCGCGGATTTCTGGTCATCCCAAATCTTCGGATCATTCGTGCGGAGCTCGAGCTCACTGATTCTCGCGGGGATTCCTCGTGCGTCAAAGAGAGTCCTTCCCCGTGTTCACGGCGGACTGCAGGTCTCGGAGTTTTTGCAGAAGTTCCTCCACGGAGAAGGGGGAATGGGATGGATACGGACCAATAGTAGCGGTGGTTGCCTCCGTCCGCACCCTCTTTGTGGGGGTGGCAAAAACAGGCAAAATCCGCTACAATATAAGGAAAACACATGGAAGAAATCCCTACGCTCTCGACGCACCTCACACCGTGGCACCTCACCAAGCGGGTCGCCCTGCCATTCGTGATTTTTTCGGGGTTACTCACTCTCTGTCTCGTCCTCTCATGGACAGTTCTGCTTCCGCACTTCACGCGTGTGGAGGTCGGTGGAGTGATGCGTGACTCCCGGGATCTCTCCTCGTATGCGACGACATTAAAGGCGGATATCCTCGCGGCGGAGAGCAGGCGTAGTGAGATCGTCACGCCAGAGCGACGTGGATTATTCGGCCGCTTACGAGAGACCAAGCTCAGCTCTCCATCGTTCCTGCTCCTCAAGTCCCAGATTCTCGCCGAGGCGGAGCGCATCGTCCTGCAGGTGCGAGATGCCGTCATCGTATCCTCGATTCAGTACCGTCCGCTCGAGAAGACCGTCACGATTGCCGGCGATGTCCGCAATGTGGGTCCGCGAAGCATGACCGTCCTTGCGGAGTTCGTCGATGCCATTCGGCGTATGCCTGGTGTCGCTTCCGCTACTGTGCCGCGCTTCACCCGCGAAGAGGATGCCCAGAAGCAATTCCACTCGCCGTTCACGTTCGAGATTCAACTCCAGTGACTTTCTACTTCCTCCTGCGTCGTGCCCATCCCATCCTGGCCCTCATCGCAGGAGCGCTGTCGCTCGCGCTCTCCATCAGTCTCATTATCAAGCATGTCGAAGTGGTGCGGGAAGTAAAGGAGGTAGCCGTACCGCTCGTGGCGACGCTTCCGGCCATGGAGAAGCACCTCACAGTGCTCAAGGAGCAAGTAGAGCTTTCCGAGCTCAACCGTGCGACGGAAGTCGGTTCGATCGGTGAGCGATTGAATGTGTACGTGCTGCCGCGCGATACGGATCTGCAACGACTCATCTCCACAATTGAACTCTTCGAGCTTACTTTGAAGAAGCAGGGGCATCTCTCGCAGGCATCCGACATCGTCATTGGCGGGCCGCGGTCATACGGTTCCGAAGCTGCCGTTTCCTCCCGTCCACTCACAGTGAGCTTCGCGGCAAGCGAGGACGGTATGCAACAGATTCTGCTCTTCACGCAGCTTGCCGGACTCCTCACGGTTGGTGATGCCCTTTCGGATGACGAGATTGCCCTGCTTTATGCGAGTCTCGAGGAGGAGAATCCGGTTGGGATCGTGGCACTCGAACAGTTCCTTTCCCTCGATTTGCTACGCTATGCGCGTGACAGTCATGCCGCCGAAGACCAGCTTCAGCGTTCGTTGCCCAGCCCCGCGTTTGGCAGTGCCCTCAAGAGTGTGACGAAGTCGTCGCTCCTACTCTCTGCCCAACGGGTGTTTCAGGGGGATTTTGGACGTCAGATCGAAGAGAAGCGCCTCTGGCCGGTTCAATTCCTGCTTCCACAGTGGATTTCCGTCGAAGCGGGTGGAGCGCCGGGATGGTACAAAGTCCGTCTGCAGCTCTCCGTTCTCGAGCGGGTGGGGGGTGATTGATGGATCGTAGGCTGTAAGTCTTCTTGTCTACCACTTCCGGTCGTTCTACCATTCCTTCTGGCATCTTCTTTCGTTTTCTTCCCCATCTTCCCTCTGCAGAAACGTTCATCGCGCTCAGGAATGAGCCATGGTTCGGAGCGGCGGCCTCGCACCAATGATCAGATCCGTGCACCGGAAGTTCTCTTGGTGACTGAGAAGGGTGTGGAGAAGTTGTCGATTGAGGAGGCACTCGCACGTGCACGTGCAGCAGAGTTCGACCTCATCGAGGTCTCCCCAAAGGCCGTTCCACCCGTGGTGAAGATTGGTGATATCGGTCAGTATCTCTATCAAATCAAGAAGAAGGAACGCAAGCAACGTGCGCATAGCAAGCAGACGGAAGTGAAGACGCTTCGCTTCGGCTTTCGCACGGATCGTCACGATCTCGATCGTCTCGTTTCCCGCGCGAAGGAGTTTCTCGCGGAGCGCCACCTTGTGAAGTTCCTTGTACGCCTGCGTGGACGAGAGCTCACCAATTCGTCATATGCACGCCAGAAACTCGAAGGACTCATTGCCGATCTCAAAGACTTCGCGGAGGTCGAGCAAGAGGTCAAGCAGCATGGAACGCAATTCGTCGCGGTTGTACGGGCGAAACATTAGCAAGAGAGGGTTCTTTGATATCGTATTTCGTCCCCACTGTTTTCGTAACCAGAAAAGGTGGCACTGAAGCGAAAAATTTTTCATCGGAAATCCTTTGCATCCCCCTGCCATATCTCTATACTTTCCTGCGATTTGACCCGCTTACGTCGGATCACGACCTTTTCTCTATGCCGAAGATCAAGTCACACAGCGGCGCCAAGAAGCGTCTCCGCAAGACGGGGAGCGGCAAGTATGCTCTTAAGCGCAGGGGGCGCAATCACCTTCTCTTGCAGAAGAGCAAGCGTCAGAAGCACCTCAATCGCACAATGATCGTTTCGAATACCGAATACAAATCTTTGCAATCCCTCGTTCCCTACCTTTGATATGCGCGTCAAACGCGGCATCGTCCGGCATCGCAGGCACTCGAAGATCCGCGCTCTGGCGAAGGGGTACCGCGGCATGCGGCATTCGACTTTCAAGAAAGCGAAGGAGGCTGTCATCAAAGCTGGGCAGAATGCCTATCGCGATCGTCGTCTCAAGAAACGAACGTTTCGTGCTCTCTGGATTACGCGCTTGAGTGCGGCGGCTGCTGAACGCGGTGTTCAGTACTCGCGCCTCGTGAAGGCACTCAAGGAGAAGCATATCGAGCTCGATCGTAAGGTCTTGAGCGAGTTAGCCATTCATGAACCAACTGTATTCGATGCGGTTTTAAAGCAGGCGGGAGTGGGGAAGTGAACAAGAAGCGATTATTCATCGCGTCCAACAAGCTTCTTTACCAAAATCTCCCGTAGCCGGGGTTCATGAACCCCGGGAAGTTATAGAGCGCGCTTCCGTAGAGACACCCCGTCGGGGTGTCTCTACCGCGACGGCTTTAATGTGCCGTACACGATGGTTGTGACGAGCAGCATCAGCATCAGGGGGACTGCGAAAAGGAAAGCACTGAAGACGGGAAGTGCGAAGATCATGTTTGGGTGCAACGGTTCCAGAAGAATATGAATGATCGCATCGATGAGCGATGCCGGGATGAACAAGATGAGACCAATGAAGATAAGCCTCCCGATAGTGCCGATGAGTCGCCCTCTGGTCGCTTCTTTACTGCGTGTGAGAGCATCACGAAAACCGCGATCCTCTGCGATGATAGCGATGGGGTAAAATACTGTTCGTAGGTAGTAAAGAATGCCAGGAAAGATGAGGAGGAGCGACCAGAAGAAGGTGAAGCATCCGCGCAGGATGGATGTGAAAATGAGTGGAATAAGATACCCAGCAGCTTCTATCCGTACCGTCTTGAAGGATCTTCGGACGCGACCGGCACGTTTCGATATGAGTCGCTTGCCTATGAGCAGTACGCAGGCGATGCCCCATAGGAGCAATAGTGAAAGGGCGATATCTGCAGCGAAGACAAGGAGAAAAAGACGGAGATCTGTCATGTGTGTAATACCTTCCTCTGCGAGCATCTGGAAATATGGATGCTCTTCTTGCAGCACTGAGAGCTCCGTGAGGCCGATGCTCGGCAGGATGAGCAGCCACAGAAGCGTGGCATTGAGAATCGGCTGCTTGCGATAAAACGTCCATGCTTCGCCGATGGGGAAAAAGACAGATGACCGGGGCATCGGTTGCAGATGATACTGAGACTCGTCGGTCGTTCAAAGCTCCTTAGAGTGGTTTTTGGCAGTGGCGAGAGAGACGGTGCCGGTTTCTTGGAATCTTTGATCTAATACGGAGCCGACGAATCGTCGGTCGAGTGCCTGTTGTTCTTCCACGGTGCGCGGTTCGTATGTTCGGGAATCATCAGGGGTTCCGGTTGCTTCGATGGCGGTTTGTTCGAAGGTGTCTTGGCGGGAGGCAAAGGGCATGAGAGATGGGGAAAAGCCGGAGTATAGTAAGGATTTATCCTTCTCCATCAAGAGAAAACGCCTCTCTGTGCTTCTAGCTAAATTCATCATTATATGATATAATAATATTGTGATTATGCATCTCTTTTAAACACGCACCCATGCCAAATCTACGAGAAAACGCTCCTGGTCAGTCGAAAGAGGATCTCTCTGCAAGGCAGCCACAGGAGAATAGAGAGCAAAAGCCTGCAGAGACTCCACCTTGGTGGCCTCCGGCCGATTGGGTGGCTCCGTTTGAGCAGAAGCTTTTAAGCAAGGATGCCGCGGTTGCGCGTGAGGCGCAGAGGACGCTCGAGGGGTTTGCGCCGCGCTCGAAGGAATTGGCCTATCTTCTCCATTCGAACAATCCTAGGGTTCGCATCAAGGCTGTTGAGCATCTGTATAGGCAGGCGGAGGGGAATGACACAGATGCGCTTCTCATGTTGACGGATATGCTGGACGATCCGGAGCGGAAAATACGTGCATTCGTTGCACAAGCATTGAGTGAGAAGGGCAGGGACATCCGGCTCATTTCCGCCCGCCTCGTCGAGATCATTCGCGACCCGCAGAAAGATCCCAATACTCGTCTTCAGGCACTT
>JAQTSD010000013.1 GCA_028711445.1 Candidatus Peribacteraceae bacterium | reverse complement strand
ACGGTTTCGTCCCGGGGGATGCCGCCGTGCTCATCGTGATGATGCGCCGGAAGATCGCCGATCTCCTTAAGCTCGAATCGCTCGCTCGCGTGCTCGGCGTCGCCGCCAACACCTGCCAGTCGGAGCAGTACGGCAAGAGTCTCGCGGACGGAACGATCACGGGGCAAGCGGCGCTCCTCGAGAGACTCTTCGCCAAATCCGGTATCGATCTTAAGCATCTCTCCGGCAAACTCGTACATTTCCTCCATGGGACGGGGACGCAGGCGGGAGGCATCAACGAAATCTACGCGGCTGCGAAAGTACTCGGGGATATTGCGCGTGATGGGCGATATATCGTCACGGGGACGAAGGAGCGCGACGGGCACACGCTCGGCGCGGCATTCGCGGCGAACGTCTCCGCGGCGATCGAAGGGATGCGCCATGGCGTCATCCCGGGTTTCCCTTCGATGCGCGCAGTGGATCCGAAGCTTCGTGTCGCGGATCCGGAAATCTTGGGGAAGGAGGGGATTGTGATCGATCCTGCAGCACTCAATGCCGTGGCGGATTCGGTTCTGTGCCGTCGCCACGCGCCATTCGATGCGGAGCATGACCTCGTGATCGCGGATGCCAAAGGGTTTGGCGGGACGAACGCGGCGGCGCTCCTGGAATCGGAGAGGTAAATCACTTTCGGTAAGAAATTGCCGTGTCGCCGGAGGAAAAACTGTCCCCTATACGCTTTACACATCGGCCATAAGAATGAAGAATATCCCTTCCTATTTGGCAAATCTCGCTGAATAGGATCGGTCTTTCACAGCACGATTGACGAATGTATTTCGACATTGGCGGTGTGGGTATTACTAAAGAGTATCTACTCCGCCAATGTCGGAACGCTGTCCCCCGCGCGTGCGGGGGAGCGACTCTTGTTCGAACTCAAGAATTTGGGAGGATGTTCCATGTCACGCATTCGCTTTCCCGCACGATGGGAAAACATTCGCATGCAGGCAACCCATGTCGGCAGGCAGGTCGATGCATTGCTGGACGCGTTCGGCGGCGTCTTGCCCTTGGGTCCGGCATGGGTGCACCGTGAGTTCTGCCAGGCAGGCATGGACTTGCGGCTGCATCCGCACCAGTACATGCCGTTCGGACCCCGCAAAGAGGTCGACGAACGGTGGTTTGCGAGCACTATCGGCGCCAAGAATACGTTCCGTGTCCCGAACGAGGGGTTGAGCTGGATGTTCAGCACCTCGGGCATGTCGCGGTTCACGCTTGCGGCTGCCGTGGAGGAGCGCGGGAACGTGCTGGTCGGCGGGACGATGTACGGGAAGTACAGGCACTGGCCCGTGTATAGCAAGTACTTCAACAACCGGCAGCCCCTCCCGCACCACATGCACGGAGATGACGCGCAGGCCGCACTCGTCGGACTGCCCGGCAAGCCCGAATCGTACTATTGGCCGCCCGAGTACAACATGCACCGGTCGGCCGACGACGGCACGATGATCGGACTGCGTCCGGGTACGACCAGGGAGCAGCTTCGCAATTGCCTCCTGCACTGGGGGACACGCGGTCACGACATCCGGTTCCTCACGATGAAGTACGCGATGAAGGTCGGAACGGGCTGGCGCATGCCCGCCCGTCGGCTGCACGCCCCGGCCGCGCTCTGCACCTACGAGCCGCAGTGGCGCAGCGACGTCTTCAACATGTTTCAAGGGAAGACGGAAGACGGCTGGCTGGATCGCAGTGTGTTGCTGTTCAAGGACGTTCCGCAGCAGATCAGCAGGGACCAGGATGTCGATCACATGGTCGAGATGATCGATTGGATCGGCAACCTGGCCGACCAGTCGGGCAACCAGATCCTGCCGATCTACGACGAATCGCGCAGCGGGGTCGGCGTGACGGACGTATGGGTCGTGTACGGCACGTTCCAGAAAGGCGGCGAGGAGAAGGAGCTCTTCAGCGCCAAGCGGCTCGATATCGCCCCCGGCGCGGAGACGACGCTCCGTGATCCGGGTGCCAGCGGCATGCAAGTGCTCGCAGGTTCCGGAGTCATCGGCAAGTACGAGGTGCAGGCCCCGTACATCCTGCGGGATATCTACGACGTCCCGCGGGATGAGTGTTTCATTCCGTACGTGACGGCCACCAGCGGCCTCAAGATCCGCAACACCGGCCTCGTTCCTCTCACTCTCCTTCGGTACTTCGGTCCGGACGTGTGGGGAAACGACATGCCGCGGCTGCAGAATGCCGTCTGATCGTCAGATCGATCGTCAATCGTGGAATGAAGCGTGAGTTGTCCATGCATGGACTCACGCTGCACGCGAAAGACTCCAAAGAACCCAGCAATCTCGACATTGGCGCTGGGTTCTTTTCTTGTGGGTTACACGAAGAAACTGCTTTTCCCATCTCCGAAAATCATCTTACGGAGCTTCCGTATTTCCCGCGTCCGGATTCGGATCAGAGGGATCCGGGCAGTCGCCATCGAGGTTCGCCTGCGCGTTGCAGAGCGTGCCGTCGACGCGCTTGCACATCGGGGTTGCCGTTCCGACTCCCTCCACCTGTCCGCCGGTGATGGCGCAGAAGATCTCCGCGTCATTCTCGTATCCGGTGACTTTCACTCCGCCGACCGGACAATTGCCGCGCAGAAGCGCCCACTCTTCGCACTGCCGGTTATCTTCGAAGAGGCACACCCCGTACTCGCCGTTCTTATTTGTGCGGATTTCCAGCGTGCCGCCCTTTTCGACGCAGTTCACGGAAGCGGGATTGGCCATCTGCGCATTCGGCTGATCGCCAGTCACATTCGTGGGAGTGCTCTGGCATCCGGCCAAAGTGAAGATCAAGCCCGCGCCGAGAATCGTTGACCATTTTTTCATGATGGTTATATCGAAAGAATTAGAAAGTTCCATGCGTTCTTTTGAAAAATTTATCAGAAACAGAGCAAATGATCAATTTTCTTTGGTGATGGGCGCGGATGGAGAACCCCCGACGATCTCGCAATCATAAAATGATTGGTATAGGGTGTTCACATGGTGAGATCACCATTCAAATGGAGGAGAGGGATACAGGTGGGAGGGGAAATCTATGGGATTTTCAATTGGATATTCTTTGTTTTTCTTTTTGCTGCCATTACATGGGTTGGGCTTTTGAAGATGTTCGTCGTTTATGGTCAGCTTGGCGATAAGGAGGCGCTCGATTTCATCTGGCAGGTCATCGGATTTAATTTTGTGTTGGCTGCATTGTTGTTCAACATGAAACCCACAATGCTCACTTCAGGACAGAGGAAATCATTGCCGGTACTCGCTCTGCTATTCATTTGGGCCGGTTTTTTCATTATTGTTGGCTATGGCAGCATGATGATCGGAAGCCAAAAACAACAATATTGGTATTCGACAGTTGGAAATTGGTTATTTATTGGCGCACAGCTGCTCATGTCGCTCGGAATCGCAACGATGCTGGTCGAATCGTTTAGGAGAATCTTTGTGGCAATTGATGATGATAAATGATCGGGGAAACTAGATGTGTGTGTAACCGATGTGATGGAAAGGATTCGAAATGGGTGGAATCAGCTCCATATGAAAATTATAGATTTTGCCATGTGTTTATCTGGATAGTATCTCAATTGAAATTTTAGTAATCATGTATTGACATGATATAAACTAAACTATAATATAGTATATATCTCTATCCATCTTAGCAACTAAGTATGTTAATAGAAATTGGTAAAAATGTTCGGCAAGCAGAGGGATTTCTGGCATTTATCCCAAATCCTTTTCCGCCTAAAGGGATTCTTGATTTGTCTACTAATCTACTTATCAAAGCAGCTGAAGCGGGCCATTTGGTCGGTAAGCTTGATGGAATCACTCACACTCTTCCGGATGTAGATTTTTTCCTTTCAATGTTCGTAACAAAAGATGCAACTTCTTCTGCTCAAATTGAAGGCACAAGAGCAACGATGGTGGATGCACTGGAGAAAGACGCGGGTATCGCCGTTGCTCACACTGATGCCGACGACATTTTGTTCTATATTAAAGCATTGCATTATGGCGCCGATCGTTTAAAAAATTTCCCTTTCTCGTTGAGATTGATTCGGGAACTGCATGCGCAGTTAATGACTGGCGCACGTTCAACACATTTCGCAGACCCAGGAGAATTTCGAAAGTCTCAAAACTACATTGGAGGAACAATGCCCAGTAATGCATCATTTGTTCCTCCACCCGTAAACGAAATGCAGCGATCTTTGGACGATTTTGAGAAGTTTTTACATGACGAAAGATCGGCCCCCCCTCTGATTCACGCGGGATTAATGCATGCTCAGTTTGAGACTATCCACCCTTTTCTCGATGGGAATGGACGCACTGGGAGACTATTAATCAGCATGCTTCTTTGCCAGAGGAATCTTCTTGAAAGACCAGTATTATTTTTCTCTTCGTATTTTAGGAAACACCAAAGAGCTTATTATCAGGCACTGCAAGATTACCATGAAGGAAAACCTTCGGCTTGGTTGGAATTTTTTCTTGACGCAGTAATAGATACGGCAAATGACTCTATAAGAATCTGTAAAGAAATTACAAAATTGAGAGAGGAAGACATGGGAAAAATTCAAGCCTTGGCCAAACGCGAATCCGAAAGCGGTGTTGCTGTCATGAGAAAACTCTATGCTCAGCCAATCATATCAACTCGTATCATTATGGTGTGGACTCAGTTTACAAGAGCTGGCGCACAAAAATTAATTGATAGATTCATAAAACTGAAAATATTGGAACCAAGAGATGAAAGAGAAACCTATGACCGTTCCTATGTATACCGCACCTACCTCAATATTTTCTTTGAACGTTGAAAGATAATTCGAATGGTGGAAAGGATTCGATTGGAGTGGAACCAACTTAATCAACTGATTATGAGTTGGGCGGAGCGGATAACACACTGAGAGCATTTTGGATGATCATGAGCCATAGGCATATTCGTGTATCCATCTAGCAACTTCAGTCTTCTGTGTTCCATTCATAATGTCATCGTACGTGCCCGATTCCACCGCAGGCATGATTAAGGGGGTCCTCTTTTTGTGATATCTGCGAACATCTGTAAGGAGGGCCATCACTTTCTGTCTGTTGAGATCGTATACCTGTGTGAAGGTGCTATGCATGCTAGTAGAGCCAAGCTGAAGCTTTGGATAATGTTCTCGCAGTCGAGCAAGTAGTAATTCATTGAGAAATGAAAAATAACCTACGTCGTAAGGAAGACCAAAAAGAACATCGGTACTTCGGGACGACACAAAACAATTGAGTGTGTCCTGTTCGATAAAGAATTGCGCAGAGACAACACAAGGAAAATCCCTCGTAGGAGTCTTGTGCTCCGCATTATTGAAATTAATGATCGCTTTTCTTGAATCGGGGTTTTTGCGAAGTTGTGCGATCACCCACTCAAATTGGTTATTCCCTCCAGATGATTCCGGAATTGGTTGCTTGAATGTGCAATAACCGCAATTGGAGTTGATTCTACCATTCTCGTCAGTCAAATGGAGCCAGAACGAAGATGCTTTTCCCATCTCCTTTGCCTCAAGTGTTCCTTTGAAGTATTCCACAAATTCTCGACAGAGATATGTAATGGCCTGTGGAGCGCGAAGAACGTGTACCCTGTCTCTAGAGCCATCAAAGTGATAGGTCACGTTGTATGCCTGAATGGCATCACCTACTCGGGATTGGATTGGTCTGCCGTTTCTAAGAATGTATTCCGCACCTTCTACAACAAGACGGTCGATGTTATCTGCTCTGATGACAGGATATGGCCGATCGGTCATGGATGTTGACTTGCCATTGAATGCGTCAGATCCCTGAAGTTCTGGCACGAGTTCCTGCAAGGTTGAGAAAACAGCAGACATATCCCATCGAGTGTTCAATTGTTGTAATGCAATAGGAATGGAGCGAAGGGGAATTCCTTTCGTTTGCTCAAGGGTCTTTGCTTCAGTTTCATTATGATCAAGCTCATCTTGGATCTGATCGCGACTCAATCCTCGTTTTCGATGTTGATCCAATTGTCGCACGCTCAAGAGAGCGTCGGGAGTAGTTGTGAGGTGAAGGGCAGTATCAATTTTGTCCTGAAGAGCAATGGGGTAGCAACCAGGTTCGAATTTCCTTGGTTCAGTCTCAACTGCATAGTGGCCATCTAGGAGCAGTAACCGGATTTCGTCGGATATATTTCGCATGGCTCTTTCAATTCCTTCATTAACTGCTGTGAGTTTTTCCTCATAGGAAAACCGATGGAGATCACTTCGGTTCTCAACATTAAGGGATCTCATCGCTTCTTCAGTACAGTTGAGGAGTTTTACTCTGCCTGGGTTTGCATCTTCTAATGCCTTGCCAAAGCTAGTTTTCCCCAAACCTCCTGCTCCACCCATGAAGACAGTGCGTCTATGATTCATAAAGACAAGATACAATCTTATTATATTGTGTCAATATAGTGTTCGCTAAACTAATCTGCATGGAAAAGCATTGCATAAATGGCTTATATAAGCCATTGGTGGAGATGCCGGGAATTGAACCCGGGTCCAACGTGTAGACGTCCTGTCCGTAGAGTCATGTCCTTTCCGATTCTCCCCAGACCTCAAGGAAGGGACAAGGAAAGTCGGGAGAGTGTTGACGCGAAGTGTCGGATCCGCCGTCGCGTCACGCGGCAGACCAACCTCGCTGATGACGCCTCATCCCTTTAGCGAGGATGGAAGGAGAGACGCGTTCCCGGATAAAGGGGAACTTATGCGAATGTGGGCTTCATATCGGGCAGCCGAAGCTTTCCGACGATGTCGCGAGCCTTCGCAAGAATAGATGAGTTGGCATCTATAGAGTGCAGCAGCGGGTAACGGGAGATGCTGCAATCCCGGACTGAGACGAAGATCGCCTATGAATCACGCTGTCGAAGCCTGTCATCCCCATGGTGTGAAGAAGCAAATGCGAGAGAAATAGTATAGCAGCATGCGCTCGCCATGCGAGGAAGTTCACAGTCGAATTGAAACATTTCCCCGTGCCGTGCAGAGTGGTGCCGCATGGACATCGAGACGCCGATCAGAGGGGTGCCGGGGCGCTTGCCGGTTTCCGGGCAATTGCACCGCAACGTGAGGCTGCTCACATGGTTCAATTTCTTCCTCGACTTCGTCCCGTACGCCCCGATCGAGATCATCTACTTCAGCGAGATCACGGGATCGTACGCGTTGGGGCTCTCGATCTTCTCTGTTGTGACCATCTCGTCGTCGCTCTTCGAAGTGCCGACGGGAATTTTTTCCGATCGGATCGGCAGGAAGAGGACTATGCTGCTCGGCAGCATCTGCAAGATCCTGGCCGTCGTCTTCTACGCCTTGGGCGGATCATTCCTCGTGCTCGCCATGGGCGCCCTCTGCGAGGGCATCGGCAGGGCATTCTTCAGCGGCAATAACGATGCGCTGCTCTACGACTCGCTCGCGGATCGCCATCAGGAGAGTCTGTTCCCCACGTACCTGGGGAAAACGAGCTCGATGTTCCAGATGGGCCTCGCATTTGCAGCGCTTCTCGGTGGGTTCGTCGCATCGTATTCGTTCAAGTGGGTATTCTGGATCGCAGTCATTCCCCAGACGATCTGCGCGGTGATCAGTCTGTTCTTCGTCGAACCGGAGCGGCACCGGCAGGAGAGCACGAACGTGTTCGCGCATCTTCGGGAAGCTCTCCGGCACTTCAGGGCCAATGGCAAGCTGCGGCTCCTCACGATCGTTTCTGCCGTGCGCAACGGCGTGGGGGAAACCATGTGGCAGTTCGAGCCGGTGTTCATCAGTATGCTCTGGCCGACGTGGGCACTCGGCATCGTGCGGTTCTTCTCGAACATTTTTGCCGCGGGAGGATTCTGGTACGCGGGCGGAGTCATCAAACGATTCACGGCTCTGCGCGTTCTCGTGACGAATCTGCTCTTCAACAGGATCGTGGGCATCATCGCCTTCGGATTTCCGACGGCATGCTCACCGGCACTCCTGACAGTTGCATCCGTCTTCTATGGGTTGGGAATGACGGCGCAGACGACCTTGCTCCAGAGAGAATTCACCGATCATCAGCGTGCGACATTGGGATCGCTCAATACATTCATCGGAAGCCTCTTCTTTGCGGTCTTCGCGTTCCTGTTCGGCTTCATCGCCGACCGTATCGGCGCCACGCATTCGCTGCTGCTCGGAGAGTTCATCCTCCTTCCTCTCTTCTGGGTATTCTGGCGCATCTTCAAACATGATCAGCGGAGAAAATCAGCGGTGACGGGAGCGGGGATGAAGTGAGATAGTTCGTTGTTTTGCAGCATTGCGGAGCATTGACAGGAATTGCAGTTAATCGTAGGATGCCCATTTGAATGGCAATGACACCGGAGCGAGATCTGGGGGGCACAGAGACTGGCCAACCCGTACGGAACTCTCCCGTACCGGAGGGGGGTTTGTCGAAGCAGGCGGATCAACTGCTCGCGGAGTTTGCCGTTGCCAGCAGGCAGTTTACGGAGGCGCAGCACCTCGCCGGGTTCGCGGACGGCGTGGCGCAGGAGCTCATCGGGCGCTTCGGCGTGCGCCGTCTCATCACTGCTATTGTTGAGGTGAAGCACAGGGGCGGCACTCTTTTCTACGATGTTCTCTGCGCGCTCGTCCCCCGCATGGCCGATCGCAGTGCTCTCTATGACGAGATTCATACGCGCGCCCTCCATGTACGCAAGTCATACGGCGCGGCTGCGGGGAAAAACGGGAATCATGGCGTCAATCCTCATCAAGGGGAATGGGAGATCGTACAGGCGCAGGTGCGCTACGCCGATTTTTGCAATCGCCGTGACAAACGTGGCGTGTGGAAACGGATGATACAGGGGTCGAACGGCGTGGATGAAGAAGGCGTCGTCTGTCACCACTTCGCCACATTCACGGTCACCGATCCCGAAGCGCTTATCACAGAGCTGGAAGCGTACGGTGGGGATTTACACGGCTATTACGATCGTCAAATAGCTTCCTTCCAGGCACTCCTCGAGCGTATCCGCTCGTTCATTGGTACGCTGAATCAGCGTATCGCGCAGGTACGTGCACGAGTGGCGAAGCAAGTCCCGTTCATGGCACTTCGAGAGCAGCTCGATCACGATTGCTTGCGTGTACAGACTACGACCTTCGAGTCCCTCCTCGGCCAGCGTGCGCAGGCACACCTCATCGATACATTGACGAATGCCGTGCAGCAACTTGAAGAAGATGTGGCATCCGCAGCGGTGCGCGACCCCGAGGCAGCAATGCTGCAGAGTCTCATGCAGCGAGTTCAGCGTGCAGTCGGCCTGATCACGCAAAGCAGTAACGGCAGGTGAGCGGAGGAAGAGGGCTAGAACTTCCCCATCAGCAGATTCAGCATGCCCGGTGTCACGAATTCCGCGAGCGGCGGATTGGCGGGGAGCATACCGCGCTTGACGAGTGCTTTCACATAGGGATCGTACCATACGGTTCTCGGACTCATCGGATCCGTGGCCAAGCCCGCAGCTTTTGCAATGATCTTGGATGCCTCGGCAATGTTGATGGGCTGAGAAGGTCGGAATGTAACATCACCGTAGCCGTTCACGAGCCCCATGATCATTGCGGCACAGAGGGAGGGGCCGTATGTGGCGTCCTTTGGGACGTCGGTGAAAAGAAGGTGGTAATCGGACGGAGAAAGCTGATCAAAACAGCTCGACGGGATGCCCATGGGATGAAGTTTGCTCACCATGGCTTGTACGAACTGTGCACGGGTGACGACTTTTCCCGTGATAGTGGGGACGATTTGAATGTACGATGGTACAGATGGATTGATGTTTTGGAAGATCGGTCGGATGCTCTCTTCTCTCATTCCTGACGATGGTCGGCCGCTCGGCAGACCGAAGAGCGAGGCGGGGTATGCAAAGGCGGTATTCGCCGTGAGTAGCAAGACGAGAGGGGTGGAGAGGAAGGTCGAGAGGATGCGGGACATAATGAGAAAGGGGAGAAAAGGGACTTATTTTGGTCTGGTTCCGCAAATTTTCGCAAGGGCTTTACGAAGAGAGTGTGTAGCAAACTTGTGTTCAGGAATTCGAGTGGAGCCCTAGTAGATGCTTATCTTCTCTTCTTTCTTTGTCATGGCGACAAAGAAAGAAGCAAAGAAAGCGCTCCGCCGCCAGAGCCTCTCCGCCTGGCCCTGAGCCTCCTCGTCGACCCCTCCAAGGATTCGGGGTCGCCTCGTCGGCAACGCTGCCTACGGCAGCAGGGCCTTCCCCTTCACCCCCCGTGGCGGCGGTGCCCACCCAGCGTGGTTTCATTAACCGGCGAAACGTGGCTTTGCCGCGCTGGAGCCGCACCTTAAAGGGAAGGATGGTTCATGGAAGGGAACCGACAAGGTTCCCTTCCATGCAAAAAAAGCACCGAACCCTGGTCCAGGGGTTCGGTGCCTTCGGCTACTTCCCGGCGAAGAAGTGTGGCTGATTGGTACGAGCGTCCTCGGTTCCGAGGTATTTTTTCTTCATACCTTCGGGATCACGGACATCTTGCCAGATCTTGGGAATCCAGTGCCACCAGCCGGTGGCTGTGTCCTCCATCGTGATCTGAACGGGCTCTTTCTCCACCCAGAGCTGCCACGCTCTCTGGGTGACATGGCCGATGCAGCATCCTGTGAAGATGATGCAGGCTGATAGGACCAAGAAACGCAACACGGGGACCTCCTTTCAAAGGTAGGAACTGAAACTGTAATGGAAAGTAGCTTTTGATATTATGACAGAAAACTTTACAAAAGCAATCATTCTCTCACGCTCCCCATTGGGCGGATTTCTGTGTAGGATAGGGCTGTTCCCCCATATTTCCATGGATCAGCCCCTCGATCAGCAGGCTATACAGAAGAAAGTTGAAGCGTTCTTAAAAGAGCTCAATGTCCCAGCTTTCATTGTCTTTGGGTGGAAGAAGGGGGACTCGGTCAAGCTCGCGACTACCAATGGGCAGCAGCCCTCCGCGCAGGCGGAGTTTGGCCTTGTGTCTTCCTTCTACCAAGTTCCCACCAATGCCGCGGTCAAGGGATTGAGCTGGGCGCTCAACGATTTCATCAATCGCGCGCTGTAGAACCGAAGTCGCAGACAACCGCTTGGGCGATTCATGATTTCATCAGTCGTGCGCTTGAGAGCCGAGGATACGGTGCGTGATCCAGTGCGTGAGGCCGAAGACGACTGCCACGACGATCCACCCGAAGGGTCCTCCGAAGATGCGGAGCGTGACGAGAGCCGGTTCCATCATGTCCGTGATCTTCACCGTGAGCCAGACGAACGCGCCGTTCACGACGATGATGGCGAGGATCGTGGCGAAGAGTTTCAGGGGGAGGGTGACGATGGCGAGCACCGGCCGGACGAAGAGGTTCATGAGCGTGAGCAGTGCCCCCACGATGACGAAGGAAGCGGGACTACCGGTCAATTGGAAGTACTGATCGAGGTAGGTGGCCATGAGCCATACGACGCCGATGGTGACGAGTGCGGAGATGAGGAGCCGTAGTGGCAAGGACGTTCCGGAGGATTCGGAGGGCATTTCAGGAGGGGGGGGATTGATTGGCATTATAGCGGAGGCTTCATATACAACATCTTCAATGCACTGCCGTGTCATCCTGAGCGGAGTCGAAGGGTCGACACGCCGTCGACGCTCCTTACTGCTTCTGAAACCGGATCGTCACCTTCCTCCCGTCAAGCTCGACTGTCAGCGGCTTCCCCTCATTGGCTTTCAGCTTGGACCGCGTTTCCTCTTCGAGGAGCGCTTTGCACGTTCCCACGATATCGTCGAATCCTTTGACGTCGAGATCGATGATGTCTGTGAAGGAGAGGCCCGAGTCCTTGCGCATCTTCTGCACGGCGCGGATGAGATCGCGCACGCAGCCCTCGAGCTTGAGATCAGTGGATACGGTCGTGTCCAGTCCGACGACGACTCCGCGGTCCGCGGCGGCATCCATCCCTTCCTTCCCGCGGTAGGCGATCTGCACTTCTTCGGGGGAGAGGCGTTCTTCGCCAATGAGGACCATACCGTCAGGTTGCACTTCGAATTCCCCGCGCTTGCCGGCTGCGATGATTTCCTGCACGCGCGCGCCGAGACGCGGGCCGACCTTGCGCGCGTTCACGAGTGCGACCGTCTGTGCGAGCTTGCCGGGATCGGTTATGAAAGAAAGTTCTTTCACATTCATTTCCTGGCGCAGGAGAGCGCGATCTTCATCGGTGAGGGCGATGAGAGCGAGGGCGGGGGGCAGGGCGATGACAGCGCGCTTGAGTGGCTGGCGCGCCTTCATGTTCTTCTCCGAACGCACCGCGTGCCCGAGCGAGACGATGAGCCGCAGTAAGCGTGTTTTGGCGAGGAGCTTCCCTTCTGCATCCGTGAGCTTGCGGACATCGGGCCAGTCGGTTAAGTGCACCGAACCGTGTTCCTGCGTGACGAGATTTAAGTAGATCGCATCGGTAATGTACGGACAGAACGGCGCGAGGAGCTGACTGAGGGACAACAGAACGTCGTAGAGCGTTGAGAGTGCAGAGAGCCGGTCTTCCTCGTCCGCTTCCATCTCCGAGGTGTAGCTCGCGTCGGGGGCATCGATACTCGCTTTGCCGGCGAATCGGCGACGCGACAGGCGGACGTACCAGTTCGTGAGAGCATCGATCGTCTCATGGAGCTCAGCGCATGTGGCAGAGAGATCGTAGCGGTCAAGCTGCTCGGTCATGCGGTTACAGAGATCCTGCATCTCCGCGCGGATCCAGCGGTCGAGGGGGTGAGTCGAGTGCTTGCGGTTCTCAACCGGTTCAAATTTTGCGGCATTCGCATACGTCACGAAGAAGCTGTAGACGTTCCACAGTGGCAGCAGCACGCTTCGCACGCTCTCCTCCACGAGTTTGCCTGAGAAACGCAGGTCCTCGCCGCGCACGGCTGGCGAGCTCATGAGGGTGAAGCGCACCGCGTCCGCGCCGTACTTCTCGACAAGCTCCATCGGTTCAGGATAGTTTTTGAGGCGCTTGCTCATCTTCTTCCCATCTTCAGCGAGCACGATGCCGTTCACCACGCAGTGCTGAAACGCCGGCTGCTCGAAGAGCGCGGTCGAGAGCACCATGAGCGTGTAGAACCAACCGCGCGTCTGGTCCATGCCTTCCGCGATGAAGTCGGCGGGGAAACCGGGAGGAAGGGAATGTGGAGTTTTGGAATGAGGACTTGAAGCTTCGGATTCGAATGGGAAGTGTGATTGAGCATAGGGCATGGAGCCCGACTCGAACCAGCAATCGAAGACTTCGCCGATGCGCTCCATGTTCCCGCCATCCGACGCTTTCCACATGATCGAGTCCACGGTCTCCCGGTGCAGGTCGAGCTGCGACTGCGTCGTGTGATCGAAGAAAAATGTGTGAGGATCGGCGTAGACGGGGTAGGGGCGGTGCGAAAGTTTCACAGGATCCTCTTTCGTGAAGACGTGGCGGATATTCAGCAGTGGGTCCGCGTGCGTGACGATGACGATGTGTTGCCCGCGGTGTTTCGGTAGGATCTCAGTTAAGAAGCTGGAGATGCGTACCTGCACGTCCTGCCACGTCTCCATCCCCGGAAAGTGGTAGATGCTCTCGGGGGCGCTCTGCTGCAGTTTGTGAGCTCGCCGTGCTTTCACGAGAGAGAGATCCGAAAAATCGACGGTCTTCCCTTCGTAGGAGCCGAACGCCACCTCGCGCAGACGGTCATCCGTGACCACCGGAGCATCGGTCGCTTCGGCGATCTGTTTTGCCGTCTGCTGCGTGCGATCGAGAGGAGAGGCATAGATGACCGAGATTTCCTCTCCGGCAAGGGCTCGGCCCGTTTCCTTTGCCTGTTTTTTCCCGCGTGCTGTCAGCGAGGTGCCGGGAACGTTTCCTTGGTATACGGGGATGAGGTTCCCCTCGCTCTCACCGTGGCGCAGCACGGTGACTTTCGTGAAACGCTGAGGAGCGTGTGCCATGAGTTCGTTGCGACTCGTGATCACTGCGATTTCTCCCGACTTCGAGCAGCGCCAGATGGGAAGCGGCGTCCCCCAGAAGCGATTTCTCGAGACTGCCCAGTCGCGAGCATTCTCGAGCCACTTGCCGAAGCGCCCGTCACGTACGTGAGAAGGCACCCATTCCGTTCTCGCATTGGCCTTGAGAAGCCGCTCCTTGATCTTTTCGACGTTCACGAACCATGAAGAGGTGGTGTAGGGAAGAAGAGGGGTATCGCAGCGCCAGCAATGCGGGTAGCTGTGCGTGAAGCTGAAGGAGGAGAACATCCTTCCCCGCTCTTTCAGCTTGGCGATGATGACTCGATCGGTCGCTTGCGGGTCTTTTCCTTCTGGTTTGGCTTGCATGCCGGCGAAGTCCGTCACGTCGCTGGAAAAAATGCCATCGATACCGAGGTGCCACACGACATCCACGTCCTCTCCCACGGCGATGCGGTAACTGTCTTCACCCAGGCAGGACGTGGCATGAACGATGCCCGTTCCTTCAGCATCGGAAACTTCTACATCGTCGTACATCACGATCTTGAAGACGCGGTCGCCGTAGGTTTCCTTCGGCCTCTTTTTGCTGCTCGGTTTGCCAACGAAGTAGGGGAAGAGTGGCTCATATGCTTTCCCCGTCAGATCCTTCGGTTCCACAGTGTCGATGATTTGGAATGCTTTCCCTTTGAACACCTGATCCACCTGCTTTCGGGCGAGGATGTAACGCTTACCCTCCGACTCCACGAGCGAGTACTCGATATGTCTGCCGATCGCGAGCCACATGTTTCCCGGGAGTGACCAAGGGGTGGTTGTCCAAGCGAGGAGAGTGGTCTTCGGATCGTCCTTCAGAGGGAAAGTCACGATGACGGACAGGTCGGTCCGATCCCGGTAGCCCTGCGTCACTTCAAAATTGCTCAAGGGTGTGGCGCATCGGGGACAGATGTACATCGGCTTGTACCCTTCGTAGACCAGTCCTTTCCTATGCAGTTCCGAGAACACCCACCAGATGGATTCCATGTAGTCCGGATCCATCGTCCGGTAGTCATTGTCCATGTCCACCCACCGTCCCATACGTTCGACGACCTCGCGCCACTCCTTCGTGAAGCGTTGCACAGATTGGGCACAGAGACGGTTGAACGCGCCGATGCCCATTTCGTGGATCTGCTTATGGGAGGCGATCTTCTCCTCCTTCTCGATGAGGTTCTCGACGGGCAGCCCGTGGCAGTCCCAGCCGAATCGCCGTTCCACCCTTTTGCCACGCATCGTCTGATAGCGGGGGATGACGTCTTTGATCGTGCCGGCAAGCAGGTGGCCGTAGTGGGGCAGGCCTGTGGCGAACGGTGGTCCGTCGAAGAAGCTGAAAGCATCGGCTGGGTCGCGATTGGAAATCGAGCGTTTGAAGGTGTCTTCCTCCTTCCAGTACTTGAGGATGCCGTGCTCCATGGCCGGCAGGGACTGCCTCGGGTCGACGGGATCGAACATGGTTCCAAGTGTATGCGGTCGGAAGCATTTCGGAAACTTCAGATGGGAGAATTCGCTGCCAAGTGATTGGACAGGTCTGTATTCGGGGTACAATCCACCCCTTTATGCACGTTCCTGAGCAACTCGACGAACGGCAACTCGAAACATTGAAGAGGCTCGTGTGCATCCCGTCTCCCTCCGGCGGGGAGCAGCCCATTCTCGAATTCATCGAAACCAGATGTCAGCAGTTTGAGGGGTGTCGTCTCGTCCGACAGGGGCAAGATCGGCAGAATTTAATTGTGAGGAAAGGGACGGGAAGTGAGTTTGGCCTTCTCCTTTATGTGCATGTGGACACGGTTCCACGGAAGGAAGGTTGGGAGAACAATTATAACTTGCAGCGTGATATCGGTGCTGACCGATTGCGTGGAGTGGGAGTGTACGACATGAAGTCGCAGGTGATGATTGCTCTGGATATCCTCGAGCGGGCAACCATTCCGGATGGTGTCACGCTCACAGTCGTCTTCAGTTCTGCGGAGGAGTCCAATTCCGCCGGAGTGCAGGCACTTGTGGACGGAGAGGGGGAGCGATTGAAAAATGGCTGTCATCTCATCCTTTCGTCGGACATTACGACCTATCGCGGGTACGAGTGCGATGCGCCGAAGAGCGTGGTGATCGCCCGTAGAGGGAATCTGAAAACGGCAGTCACTGTCTCGGTTCCGGAAGGTCATGGCTATAATGATGAAGCACCCAATGCACCGGATGCCGCTCGGGAGATGCAGAATCATTTCTTCGAGCAGTTTGCTCGTGCCGAGAGGACGGATAAGCACTGTGGATCGGAGTGTCTGCGTACAACGCGATTACATGCAGAAGACAGTGATTATGCGTCGCTGACGGCAGAGGCATCTTGGGGATTTCGGCAGTGGTTGGTGCCGGAGTCCACGGTCGAAGAGGCCTTCAGGTGGCAGCAGGATTGTGCTGCGCGATTAGCTGAAACGAAGAACTGGGCGCGATTGGGCATTCAGTACACGCTTGTGCAGCGGAGCGGAAGCATGCGTTCATACAATCCGTTCCGTACGTCGCCACAGGATCCGCTTTTGCAGAGGATCGTGCTTCCAAGTGTCGACAGGGTTTACGGCAGCCACCAGCTTGCGGGTGGCCTCTCGACGGCGGATACCAATGTCCTTGCGGATCTGGGAATTCCTATCGCCGAGGTTGCCCCCATCGGCGGAGACGCGCATCGCGGGACGGAATGGGTGAGCGAGCGGAGTGTGGCACGACTCATTGCTTTCCAGCACGATCTGATCACGCATCAGATCCCGTTCTATCTTCGGGAGAGGAAGTAGCGAGGATTTTTTTGCTTACGCATGCCAACGGAGCCATGTGCATTTTCCGGAGCATCAGATTGACTTTATTGCTTGCAAAAGCCAAGCTGTGAGAGCTTAGGAATCTTATGTCTTCACTCGACGATAGATGCATCGGCTACGGAGCAGGAGCTGCGCATATGAGCCCCAACAGGGCTATCACCGACGTGCGCGCGGTCGATAGAGTTCTGGCATCCTCGTCCTCGTTTAGCCGGGGGGGTGATGAGGATCCAGCGAGGACGGTGACAGAACTGAGATTGAATCCCGGAGAGAGGACGATAGCGTCTCAAGAGGTCTTGGATGACATGTCAGTGGGCAGTGGTCCGTCGGATAGTGACATCCAACGCGCGATGCGCAGGCCGGAGCTCGCACATGTTATTGGGTATTTCAAAGAAAAGGCCAAGAGCTTTTTATTGAGCATGGAGTATCGCATGCTTATCGCACAAGCCATGCGTACCGCCGAATTGTCTAATGTGCATCAGGGTGTTAAGTCTGTTGCAGATAAGCTGGCCTTGGCTGTCGCTTGGCCGTTGGCAGAGGAAGAGGCCATAAGGTTTCTGCAGACCAGTCCTAACGAAAAGCTGCGAATCACACTGGTGCCTGAGGATGTTCAGAAGAGAGTCGAGCTTCTCATGATTGCTCTTCGACAAGGTGAGCTAGGGAGGATTCTTGCGGATGTTGCAGCGAAGTCCGCGGAGATTGAAGCGCAGTTCAGAGAGATAGCGCGATAAAAGAGCCGAAATATTTCTTGCTTTCTTTATGGAGATTGGTATGGTGCACTCCCGTAATTTTATGTTGTTGCATTTTTCATAAATTATTCTTCTATGACTGATTTTGCAGACGATCATCCACAGGATTGGGATGACGAGCGGGTCACACTTGCCAATCTGGAAACCCAGATGCGTCGCGTGTGCGCCGAGGACGCTCGACGTAACAGGGAAAGACACATCTTGGAGCGTCTCCAGCAAGGCATACGTGAAAATCGCATCCATTTCGCAATTGCTTCAGACCTCTCTGCGGAGGTGTTCGATCTGCATGGGGAAATGGACGGTAGCCAGCGTTTGAGTGAGGCTGTGGAGGAGCTGCATAGACGGCATGAGGGATTGCATCGGGGGGAGTTCTTCGCCGCAGCCATCCGTCGGTTTCATAAGAGTGGTGACAGAGAGGCCTTGCGCGCAGCTCAACATATCGCGGAGGAAGAGGGGGGGTTCCTGAAGCATTACACTCCTGCATGTATCGAAGCGCGCCTGCGCGACCCACACTGGGTGATCGCCCATGCGAAGGGGAGCCGTCTCAATTCGCAAACGATGGAGCAGGAAGAAGCGAGGTACGCTGCAGATGTTCATATTCAAATTCCTCTCATTGATGATACGAGTGGCAGTGCATTTACACGGGTACTCCTTCCCGATGAGCAGCGTGGCGATCTTATCATGAGCGGTGATCTCATCCAGCGCAGGCTCAATGAGATTCACAGCAATCCGGCCCTCGCGGGCGTGGTGGAAGATCTCTCGTCCGAGAAGGGGTACATGCACCTGAGGTTCGCTTCTGCTGCCCGTGAGGCGGCGGTTCAACGCATCCTTGATTTACGGAGAGAGGGTCGGACACGTGTTCGTTACCTGCTTGCGGGAACCTTCTCGGTAACGGGATTACGGGAAGCTGATGGGACGCGCTATTCCCTTCAGGAAGATGAAACAATCGACAATACCATCAGTGTTCTTGTGCATCGCAAGAGCAAGCGATTGCCGTTCCTCTTTGGGTGGCGCGTGAAGGGGTGCGATACTCCCGTTACAGACGATCCGAACGGGCCCGCACTTCAGACGGATTGGAATGTCCTCGTTGCCGACCTACAGCAGGCCGAGACGGGAGCGGCACAGCATGATCTATGAGCGTGTGGCTGCGGAGTAGTACCACAGGAACACGACGAGCAGCGGGGTGGCTATGAATGGAGTGAATGATTGTGTAGAGATCGCTTCACCGATGATCGTAGAGAGACAGACGAAAGGCAGCGCACGGTCGAGCAGGTCGCTCTTCATGCGACGCATGGATTCGTAGTAGAGACCGTACGGGAGCACCGAGAACACGATGGCGAACAGGATGCTTCGTAACAAATCGCCTGCGGGAAGGATGCGGAGAGTGGTGAACGGGAGGAGAAGCAATACAAATGGCATCCCGATGATGGAGAGCCAGAAGAGGAAGGCGGGATAGCGGGCATGAATCGTTCCACGTTGATACCGCGCGCTTACTTCCGAGTAGAGGGCGAATCCGAGTGAGCTGACGGCAGCATAGAGGAGGCCCAAGGGAGAAGTCCCTTGCATGACAATGAGGAGGGTGATGCCCAGCGTGAGGAGGAGGAACGAAATATGAAGTTTCCACCACCGAGTGGTACGCATGGCGATGCTGCGCAACAGGACAATGACAATGAGTCCTTCGATGATGAAGAGGATGTACTGGGTTGGAGAGATGAGTTCCAAGGCGAGGTAAGAGCAGAACGCCGTAAGGAAGAGTGCGAGAGCGGAGGTGACGAGAGCGGGATGGCGGGGGGAAAGGGGTTTGAGCTTCTGTTTCGTAAATCTGCTTTGCAGTCCATAGAGGATCGTTGTAGCGATAAACAGGGTAACGAAGCGGATGAAAGTGAGGTCTGGGGGGGAAATGGTGGAGTTCCAGAGGAGCAGGTGGGCGAAGACCGGATCGAGACCCCACAGGATAATAAGGATGAAGGCGGCGGCGATGGATATACACAATGCCGTTCTCGGGACCAATGACCAGCGTTCGTCCGGGAGAATGGTTCTCAGAAGTGTTTGCATTTCCTGTGATTGTTCGGCGGAGAGATTGTAGTCAGCAGTGATCTGACAGTCTCCGTTCAGATGACGGAAGGAGAGAGAGCGTGGAACGCCGACTCTCGTGGCCTTGTTGACCACGTCTGTCAATGCCGTCGGGAATCGTACAGAGAGATTCCAACGTCTTTTCTCCGATAACGGTTTACGAGATTTGTGTTCCGGGAAGAGGGAACGAGCGGCCCTCTCTGCTTGGATCTTCCCTTCTGCGATCTGCTCATAAAGAGTTTCGAACGAAGAAATACCGAGAGCAGAGAGATGTTGTAAGAGGGAGGCGGTTTCCAGTTCACTCCATTCCACTTTTGCGTATGCGCGCACAGCATGTTCAAGGAGGTTTTTCCCCAATAGTATCTTCTGATTTTCCGGGACTTGCGCAAGGCCCTGTCGAATGAAAGCGGCTGCAATGCCTGTTTGCACATTCTGGAGCCAAGAGAGTTCAACTTGCGGCTCATCCGCAAACGTGGCGCTCACACTGCAGCCATTCGATAATCCCTCGTAGAAAGGGACCTTCGTTCCGTTGATGAATACGTCTTGGGTGGTAAGACCTTTTTCTTCGAAAAGATAGAAGATGGCATCAAGAGCCGTGGTGCCCGTAGGAAGCAGTTTTACGATATCGTTCGGCCCGTGAATGGTGATGGATTCGCGAAGAATGTCACTCTTGAGACTCTCCCAAAATTGTTCGCTGCGGTCTTCGGAGTCCTTTGAGAGAGTAGAGATGTGTTCGGTCCAGGGGAGATAGGTGACTAGGCCAGCTGATTCACTGTCGAAGCACTTCGTGGCAATGCCCTTGCGGGCATATGTATGCATTTCGTGCGTGCGGATCTTGCAGCGAACACGAGTGCCGTCTTCGAGGATGACGGTTGTGTGGAGCCCCTGATAACCGTTGATCTGTGGGTGATTGATGAAATCCTCGAAGGAGAGCATCTCCTGTTGCCAGAGGTCATGGAGCAAGCCAAGCATGCGATAACATTCGTCGGAGGAGTTGGTAAGGAAGACCACCGTGTGTGTGGAGAGGCCGGTTGCAGCAATGCCACCGATGGTCGTTTGTTCTCGCAAGGTCTCCCAAGCCTTCTGTTCAAAGAGTGTCTCGACAGGAAGATCGTGTGGTGCGATCTTTGCGAGGGCCCTTTGCATCTCCTTGGCGATCTTCTTTCCCTGTGGCTCATTCTGCTTTCGCAGTGCCTTGAGCTGTTGCAAGAGTTCCGGTTCGAGGACGCTCAGGCAGTACTCTTCGAGTTCATCGCGCAGCTCCTGCATACAGAGGCGGTCTGCGATTTTCACATAGACCTCACATGTTTCTCTGGCGAGGGCTTCCTGTCTCTCCGGAGAAACAAACTCCACGGTTTGCATGTTGTGGAGGCGGTCGACGAGCTTGAGGACGACGATACGTACGTCTTTCTTCAAGAGCGTGAAGATCTTGCGAAGTGTTTCGATACGATCATCGAGGGTTGGATGCCCGGAGACATCTTCAGGCATGAGCTTTGTTACGCCGTCGATAAGATCGGCAACGATCGGGCCGAATTGTGCTCGTACATCTTCTACAGTGAATGGGGTATCTTCGATGGTGTCGTGAAGGAGAGCGGCAATCAGCGAATCGGCATCCGCCCCCATATCGGCGAGCATGTCGGCCGTCGCGAGCGGGTGAGTGAAGTAGGGAGCCCCCGATTTGCGGAGTTGATTCCGGTGCAGCTCCATGCCGAGTCCGAAGGCAGAGCGCACGCGCTCCTGATCGGCGGCGGAAAGGTGCCGAATATGCGTGCGGAATTCATTCCACTGCATAGCGAAGCAGTGTACACCATCTTTGACGCATTGGGTAGCGCAATTCTCTTAATCCTTGAGAATGGAAAGGATATAGGTTTGAACGTTGAAGAAGATCTCGGATGATGGATCAAGAGAAGCAATCTCACTTAAGGTGAACCACCGAAGTTCCCGTCCTTCAGTTTCATCAAGCGAGAGCTTTTGGGAGGTGTCGAGAGGGCGGGCGAGATAGACGAAGTCCATGTGCTGGTGTGCCGGTTCATTTTGCCTGTTCTGAGCGGAGTTGAAGGGCTCCACAGATGCAGGAATCTCCTCGAGGAGGAGCGCGATAGGGCTCTTCAACATGCGGCCTTCTGCAGGATTGGACGCAAACATATTCTCCTGTTCCGTACCGATGATCTCCACATCGAGGCCCGTCTCCTCCTTACACTCGCGTTTGGCGGTTTCCTCCGGCGTCTCATCATCTTCGATGTGTCCGCCCGGAGGCATCCACCGTCCTAAGCGCTTGTGCCACAGAAGCAGCGTGCGTTTGTGATCATCGACGACGAAGGCGGTGGAGGTGAAGTGGCGGGGCATGGAAGAAGATTATACCAATGATGTTCCTTCTTCTTTCTTTGTCAGGGCGACAAAGAAAGAAGCAAAGAAAGCGCTCCGCCGCCAGTGCCCCTCCGCCCGGCCCTGTGCCTCCTCGTCGACCCCTCCAAGGATTCGGGGTCGACTCGTCGGCAAACCCAGCACCCTTGCATGGCAAGGGTGCTGGGCAGGGCCTTCCCCTTCACCCCCCTTGGCGGCGGGGCCCGCCCGACGAAAGGGTTGGTTTATCTCTTCTCCAGTATCTTCTTCAAGTACTGCCCTGTGAAGCTCTCCTCCGCTCGTGCGATATCTTCGGGCGTTCCTTGTGCAATGATGCGGCCGCCGAGCTCGCCGCCCTCTGGCCCGAGATCAAGGACATGGTCTACACATTTGATGACGTCGAGATTGTGCTCAATGACGAGCACCGTGTTTCCCTTTTCCACAAGCCGTTGGAGCACAGTGAGGAGTTTCTGGATATCGTCGAAGTGCAGGCCGGTCGTGGGTTCGTCTAAGATGTAGAAGGTCTTGCCCGTGGCGCGTCGCATGAGCTCCGTGGCAAGCTTGACGCGCTGTGCCTCACCGCCAGAAAGGGTGGTGGCGCTCTGGCCGAGGTGGATGTAACCGAGTCCCACGTCCTCAAGCATCTGCAGTTTTTTCTTGAGTGCCGGGATGGCAGAGAAGAAGTCGAGCGCCTCGCGGATGGTCATATCGAGTGCATCGGCGATGTTTCGCCCTTTGTAGGTGATCTCGAGCGTCTCGCGGTTGTAGCGTTGACCGTGGCAGGTCTCACATGTGACGAAGACATCCGGGAGGAAGTGCATTTCGATGCGCTTGAGTCCATCCCCCTCGCAGTCTTCGCAACGGCCGCCTTTCACATTGAAGCTGAAGCGCCCGGTTTTGTATCCGCGCAGTTTCGCTTCGGGCGTGGAGGCGAAGAGATCGCGGATGTCTGTGAAGATACCTGTGTAGGTGGCGGGATTGGAGCGCGGCGTGCGACCGATGGGGGACTGATCGATCATGATTGCTTTGTCGAGGTGTTCCATTCCCTCAATCGTCTTCACATTCTGTCCGCGTGCGTGTGCTTTGTTGAGTGTGTGGAGGAGCTCGGGTCCGAGGATACCGTGGATGAGACTCGATTTGCCCGACCCCGATACGCCTGTGATGCCGATGAATGTGCCGAGCGGGAAGGCCACGTCGAGGTGTTGCAGATTGTGGAGGTGGGCGTCGCGGATTGCGAGTGTCTTGCCGCTACCTTTTCGGCGCTTTGAGGGGATGGGGATGGATTTCGTTCCTTTGAGATACTGTCCCGTGATGGATTTTGCATTATTGATGAGATCTTCCGGCGTGCCTTGACCGATGATCTCTCCGCCGTATTTGCCGGCACCCGGTCCGATCTCGAGGAGGAAATCAGCGGCCCGGATCGTCTCTTCGTCATGCTCCACAACGATGACAGTGTTGCCGAGATCGCGGAGCTTCGTGAGTGTACCGATGAGCCGTGCATTGTCGCGTTGATGGAGCCCGATGGATGGCTCGTCCAAGACGTAGAGGACGCCTTGCAGAGCGGATCCGATCTGAGTGGCGAGGCGGATGCGCTGCGCTTCGCCGCCGGAGAGCGTTGCGGCAGAACGCGAGAGCGTGAGGTAGTTTAAGCCGACGTTCTCGAGGAAACTCAAACGTGCGATGATCTCGCGCAATACCTTCTTCACGACAGCGAACTCGTAGTCGGAGAGCGCGCTATCGGGAGAGACGGATTTCGCTGTCTCCTTCGCGGGAATCAACCCTTCGAAGTACTGTTTCGCCGCGGTGACGGAGAGATCGGTGGATTCCACGATGTTCTTCCCGCCGACGGTCACACCCAAGACGGAACGCTTGAGACGCAAACCATTGCAGGAGTTGCACGAAAGCTCCTCCATATATTCCTCGATCTGCGTGCGCACGTAGCTCGAGTCTGTTTCATTGTGTCGGCGCTCGAGATTCGGGATGACTCCTTCGTAGGTTGTCTCATAGGTACCGTTGAACGCTTCGCCTTGCATAGTGACGGTGAGCGGGTGATCGTAGCCCTTCAGGACGATATCTTTTGCTGCGTCAGAGAGTTTCTCCCACGGTATATTCATGCTGAAGCCCGCTTCGCGTGCCACGGATTCGAGGACGCGCATCATGAAACCCATGCGCGTCGCGGATGTCGCCCACGGATGGATGGCGCCTTCTGCGAGCGATAGGCTCGGATTCGGGATGATCGTCTGCTCGTTGATGCGGAGGATAGAACCCAGGCCGTGGCACTCTTCACAAGCTCCGTGAGGGGAGTTGAAGGAGAAGCTCCGCGGCTCGATAGAGGGGATGTCCTCTTCGGGGTGGTCAGGGCAAACGAATTCTTCGGAGAATCTTCGCTCCTCGCCGCTGTCCGCATCGAGCAGGATCATAGATCCTTCCCCCTTTTTAAGGGTGAGCTCGATGGAATCGGCAAGACGGGTGCGATTCGGGTTCACTGCACCATCGTTGACTGCCATGTCCTTGAGCATCATGCGGTCGACGACGATCTCGATTGTGTGGGATTTCTTCGGGTCGAGCTCCATCTCTTCATCCACGGTGACGATCTGTCCGTCGATGCGCATGCGCACGAAGCCCTCACGGCGAATGGCGTCGATGATCTTCACGTGCGATCCTTTGCGTCCGGCGACGATGGGGGCGAGCAGGAAGATCTTCTTCCCTTCGGGGAGCGCCGCGATGAGAGAGACGATCTGGCTCGCGGACTGCTTGCGCAGCTCTTTGCCGCACTGCGTGCAGTGTACCTTGCCGACCTTTGCCCACAGTAGACGCATGTAATCGTAGATCTCAGTGATCGTCCCAACGGTGGAGCGTGGATTCCGCGGGGCGGTCTTCTGGTCGATAGAGATCGCGGGACTCAATCCTTCGATAGATTCCACTTCCGGCTTCTCCATCTGTGCGATGAACTGGCGGGCGTAGGCGGAGAGACTCTCCACGTATCGGCGTTGCCCCTCAGCGAAGATCGTGTCGAATGCAAGCGAGGATTTTCCGGAGCCGGAAAGCCCCGTGATGACCGTCAGTTTGTTTCGCGGGATGGTCACATCCACATTCTTGAGGTTGTGAACTTTCGCGCCTTTGATGATGATGGAATCCATGGGGGAATGAGGTGGGCACCCTTCGACTCGCCCCGCACGTGCGGGGCTCGCTCAGGGTTGTTTCACGCTTCGCGTGAAACAAAAAAACGCCCGCGGCGCGGGCTCCGTGAGAGCCTTTAGCCTACCAGAAATTTTCCCTCGTGTCTAGGGTCTTAAGGCGGGAAAACAAGGATCCCGGGGCAAATATTTCTCACCTCTCATGCTCTTGAGTACCATAGAGTCCTCCATGTTTACCGGAATCGTGGAAGTCATGGCCCCCGTTCTCTCCCACAGCGCGCATGTGCTTGCGATCTCACGTCCTAAGGCGTTCGAGGATACTTGCTTAGGATCGAGCATCTGCGTCTCCGGCGTCTGTCTGACAGTGAAGGCGGGCGATGCGCAGTCTCTCACGTTCGATACGGTCCCCGAGACACTGACAAAAACCACACTCGGTGCGCTGAATCCCGGCGACAAAGTGAATCTCGAGCGGGCACTCTCCGCATCCGGCCGCTTTGAGGGGCATATCGTGCAGGGGCACGGGGAAGGGGTGGGTGAGGTGACGGAGGTACGGCTGTGCGAAGATGAGAGCAGGGAACTCGTGATCCGGTTGCCTCAGAATCTGGCACGTTGCGTCGTCTCGAAGGGGTCCATCGCCGTCGATGGCGTTTCATTGACGGTGGCCGATATAAAAGATTGCGATGTGCGCATCGCTCTCATTCCTTACACGCTCTCATCGACAACGTTGGGTTTATTGAGCGTTGGCGGCTGCGTGAACATCGAAACGGATGTGCTTGGTCGTTACGTCGGGAAGCTCCTCACAACTCAGCCCTCTTCCTAATCCCAACCCTCATGAAATCTTCACAGCCACTCACGCCACCTGTCACCATCAACCCCGGCTGGCGCATCGCGATCGTGCACTCGTCTTACTATCCGGAGGAAGTCTCACAACTGGTGGAAGCGGCTAGGAGGACGCTCGAAGATGCGGGGATCCCTCGCGCGAACATCTCTGAGCATCCGGTGGCCGGCTCCTTCGAGATTCCCCTCATCGGAGCGGCGCTTCTCGAGGCGAAGGAGGCGGATGCCCTCATCGGTCTCGGGGTCATCGTCGAGGGGGAGACGCACCATGCTGACCTCATTGCCGGTGAGGTTGCGCGCGGAATCATGGACGTACAAATCCGCTACCGTAAGCCATTTTCTTTCGAGGTGCTCTATGTCGATTCCATCGATCAGGCGAGAGCACGCAGTGGCACTGATGGGAACAGGGGAGTGGAGGCTGCGCGCGGTGTCCTACATTCCCTTGCGCAATTGCACGCCCTTTGTCTTGACGGCTTGTGAAGAAAGCGGAGGAACGAGTATGATGACGGACAACTCCTTCACCTCAAGGCCATGCGCAAAATCGGAATTCTTCTCGTAGCACTACTCTTCTTGTCGAGCGGTGTCGCGTTTGCACAACTCGATGCACCCATTTTCCCGGATGTTCCGGTGGGACACATCTATCGTGAGGCAATTGAGGCGCTCGTGGGTGCACGCGTGATCGACGGAAATCCCGACGGCAACTTTTCCCCGGAGCGTGCAGTGAATCGCGCTGAGATGATTAAGATGCTCTACAGAGCCAAAGGACGCATTCCCGATCCGGCAAACAAGGATTGTTTCAAGGATGTGGAACGTGAGAGCTGGTACGAAACGTTCATCTGTGATGCAGCTGCGAATCATTTTGTGGATGGATACGGCGACAGTACTTTCCGTCCGGCCAATCTCGTGAATCGCGTGGAGGCGATCAAGATGATCACCACTGTGTTCGGGATATCCGTTGACGATTACACGGAAGCAGATCGTTCTCTCGTGAAGTTCGTCGATGTTTCCACGTCCGCGTGGTACACAAAATATCTCTCCACTGCCTTCAAGAAGGGGATTTTGCCAATCGCAGGGCAGGTCAGTGGGCACTTCAATCCGGATTGGCCACTCCTGCGCGGAGAGGCGGCTGCTTATATTTTCAATGCGTTAAACGTGCAGTTTGCAGATGATCGCAAGCCATCCTCATCCGCTTCCTCTCAGGCTTCGGAACAATCGGGGGAGACGTCTTCTTCCGCGGAACAGACGAGTTCAGAAGCAGCAGCTTCTTCCATGGCAGCGGCATCCTATGCTGTAGATTTTCCATTCTCGATGAATGGTAAATTCTCTGGCAAGAAGTCCTCTTCTTACACTTTCAGTCTTGCGAAGAACACGGTGATGCTCATCGAAACAGGTCTGCAGTCCGGACAATCGGGCATGGTGAGTTGCCGGCTGTATCTGCTGGGGACCGAGGGATTCTCGGATCAGTACTTTCTCGGATTCCAGGAGGGGAATAAATGTTTTCTAAAAGTCGCCATCGGACCGGGTGATTACCAGCTCCAGCTCCAGCCGACGGTTGCGGATGTGACGTACACGGCGGTTGCGACCGTAACGACTGGTGATGGCAATGACGGGTTTATCCAGTCAGTGAAGATCAAGCGTGGCGACACGCGCACGGAGATGCTCAGCGAGGGTGATTTCCAGGATTTCTACTCCTTTACCGTCGACACGCCGAGAGTCATGACGGTTACTCTCTCGAATGCAGGGCAACTCTCCTGTCTTGTGTATGCGATGAAGGACGTGGATCTCTTCGGATTCACTGGGCCGACGTGCAATCAGTCCTACACCTACCCGACGGGGACCTACACTGTTTCCGTGGGACGCAAGGCCTCGAGAACCGCCAAGCAGACGTATACGATCCAGGTGAAGTGATGACGAGGTACTAAGCAAGGTGCCCCACATCAGGCCACTCTGTGCTCATAACATCGCCAAAGGCGTGTCGCTCTGAGCTTGTCGAAGGGTCGGCATGCCACAAATGGTCTGGTCTTCGACAGGTTCAGACTGACGCATTTGTGGCTTATAAAATGTAACTCAGATGACACGGTGGTCTTCTTTATGAAAAATATTAGCGATCTTTCCGAACCCTGAAAACCGCGATCACTTCGTTCGATGCGACGTGATCCAATGTGGGCAATGCACTCAATGCCTGGATGAAGAAGCGGTTTTTCGCGGTGAACACGAGATATTGCGTTGAAGGGAAGTGGTCGAGCGTTTGGTGTACCCACGAAGAGACGGAGATGATCGGATCAGGGAACGCGAAGGCGCGGTCCCTCGTGACGTCGAGGAGGATGGAGCCCGTCTGATCCTCGATGGCTGTGAAAGAGGAATCCATGGCCGTTGCGTACTTGAGATCCGGGCGCACAGCAAAGAGCATCGCAAAAGTATCCCACAGGATATTGAGGACATGCGCATCCGGTTCGATGTTCTTGAGAGCTTCGGCAACCGGAACGAGAGTATGTTTGGGATCTTCGCGGAGCAAATAGAAGCTCGTACTCTGGATGTTGTGTGCCATGATGATGATGAGCGCGCAAATGGCGAGAGTACCTGAAGCAAATTTGCTTGGAAGAATCTTCTTTAAGAGCAACGATGGAGCTGAAGGGGCCAGCCCGATAAGCTGCCCCATAAGGAGGATGAGAACGGGCCAGAGCATTTCGACGGACCGTATCCAGAGCCAGAAAGCGAAGAGAAGTCCCGTTGCGATGAACGCAGTAAAGGTGATGCCGCGCTCATGCAGCGTAGAGAGTGGTACTTTGAGGCGGGCGAGGATACAGGTGACGAACAGAATGGCAGCGCCAGCTGCCGGTTCTGTCATGTGGGCACCCATGCCGAATCCCCGCCAGAGTTCTGTGCCATGGCTCATTTGCTGCGAAAAGACTGGTTGAAGGAAAACGGTGAAGAGATAGTGCAGGTAGGCGGAAGCTTGTGGGTGAAGCAGTAGCCCCAAGCCGGTTCCCGCAACAATCGAGAGGGCTGCAATGCGTGCCCGAGGCGCGTCACCGACGGACAACAGCCATAGGACACCGATACAACTCGCAATGAGCGGAAAGATGAAAAGGTGCGAGAGGAGGATGGCGAGAGCGAGGAGCGGGATGAGAGCCCATGTCCGACGTTGTACAATCGCAAGGATGACGAGAACGAGGACGCAGCTCATGAGAATGAATGGGCGTGCGAGGAAGAGGCGGAGGAAGAATCCCGCTTCACCGAAGAGGAGGAGGGGGATGAGGAGAGCTGTTGCGCCAGAGGGCACTTTGAGAACACGGAATGCCGTTCCCATGACGGTTGCGAGCAGTGCCGAGGAGAGGACAATGAACCACTTGATGCCGGTTACGAGCGGAAGACTCGCAAGCGGTATGAGAAGCACCTCCGACAGGAACCACGGGTCGCTGTTATGGTGAGCGAAGTATCCCGTGAAGAAGAAATCTCCCCAACCCGTGAATGTGCCGATGCCGTGTTCCGCCATGAGCCGTGCCAGTGTCAGGTGTCGGATGCCGTCATCCTGGAACGGGACATTCTCAAGCGGCCACAACATGAAGGCGATGAGACCTACACAAAGTGCGCCGATGGTCACAGGCATCCAGCGTCGTTGAAAGAGAGAGGACATCGCGTTGCATTGTACAGAAGCGCAGAGGTAATGGGAGGCGGCTCCCTCTTGGGAGCTCATGCACTACAAACCATCATCCGGGCTTTGAGGGATAGTTGTCTTCTTACGTGACGCTTCCATCCGCCTTCGATACAATGCAGCCTCTCTTATGGAGTCTTTTGCATCCATTCCGCAGGCGCTTGAGGTCCTTCGTGACGGTCGCATGGTCATCGTGGTGGATGACGAGGGACGTGAGAACGAAGGAGATCTTATCATGGCGGCTGAGCATGTGACGGATGAGGCAATGGCCTTCATTATCCGGCACACCGGAGGTGTGGTATGTCTTGCCCTCTCGCATGCGCTTGCCGATCAGCTGGATCTTCCGCCGATGGTGGCGCGCAATACGTCCGCCTTTGGGACGCCGTTCACGGTGAGCATCGAAGCGCGTGAGGGGGTGACTACGGGTATTTCCGCACACGATCGCGCGGAGACGGTTCGCCGTGCCGTAGAGCCGGCGGCGCGGCCGCAGGATCTCAATCGACCCGGACACGTCTTCCCGCTGTGTGCGCATGACGGAGGCATCCTGTGCCGTGCCGGCCATACGGAAGCGACAGTGGATCTCTGCAGGCTCGCGGGGCTGAGGACAGGCGGAGTCCTAAGCGAGCTCATGAACGACGACGGGACAACCATGCGGCTTCCGCAGATTCGTACGTTCGCATCGCGGCATCACCTCCTCATCGTCTCCATTGCAGATCTCATCGCATACCGTCGCACCTCCGAAATACTCGTGAAGCGAGTCGCCCAGACGGAGCTCACGACAGAAACCGGTCTCTGGACGATGATCATCTACGAAGACACCTGTGATACCGGTGAACACATCGCTCTCGTGAAGGGGGATATCGGCTCGGGCGCCCCCGTCATGGTCCGGGTGCATTCGGAATGTCTCACGGGGGACGTGCTCGGATCGCTGCACTGCGATTGCGGTTCACAGCTCAAGACGGCCATGCGCATTATCGAACGGGAGGGGCGTGGCGTACTCGTGTACATGCGTCAGGAGGGGCGAGGAATCGGACTGATCAACAAGATCCGCGCCTATGAACTCCAGCGTCGCCATGGTCTCGATACGGTGGAAGCGAACGAGCGGCTCGGTTTCCCGGCAGATCTGCGTGATTACGGCACTGGAGCGCAGATTCTCAAGGATCTTAAGGTGGAGAAGATCCGGCTGCTCACCAATAACCCCAAGAAGGTCGTGGGTCTTTCCGGCTACGGGATGGAGATCGTCGAGCAAGTACCCATCGAACTTGAAAAGCGCACAGATCTCCAGCACAAGTATCTGAAAACGAAGAAGGAGAAGATGGGGCATGTGATTCACTCGATCTGAGCATTGATTTGATGCTTTTCTCCGACTGCCTCTTCCTGCTACCGTACTCCCATGGCCAAGCAGAGATTCTCCGTAACAATCTTCGTTATTCTCAGTATCGTCGGAGTCCTCCTCGTCGTCATCCGTCCGTTTCACCGGGATGCGCAAGTGCTGGAACATACGGCAGAACAGAAAGATGCACCTGCACCTGTACTGAATCGTGCGTTGCTCGATGAATCCCTCGCGCTTGGACGTGGATATCTCCTTGCCAATCAGAAGGAGGAGGGCAATTTCAATTACGAATATGATTTCCTGGCGCGCACATACTCCACAGGAGACAACCAAGTGCGCCAGGCCGGTCCGCTCTGGGCGCTCGCACTCATTCACCGCAATCAACCGTCACCGGAAACGCGTAGTGCCATCCTCAGAGGTTTTGCGTTCTTCCGTGAACACTCCAAGGAATTTGCAGACGGTCGGAGGATTGTCGTCTACCCGCACTCCAAGTACGGCGAGACGGGAACCGTTTCCATCCTTTCCCTCGCCCTCATCGAGTTTCTACGGATAGAAGGAGAATGTCCGGAGTGTTCCGGTCTCACGAAGGATCTCGACGGGTACTTGACATTCCTCCTCTCTCAGAAGCGCAAGGACGGTCAATACTACGAACACTATGCGTACAAAGACGGCGCATCGCAGGACGGCACATCTCCCTACTTCGACGGCGAGACGTTGCTTGCACTCTCGAAGGCGGCGCGGTACCTCGGCCACGATGAACTCAGGGCGCCCGTGCTCGATTCCGCGAAGCGCATGTATCATCACTACATCACGGAGGCGTTGCAGGAGAGCCAGGATCCGGCCATCCTCAAGAGTTTTTACCAGTGGGGAACCATGGCTTACTACGAGATCGCGACCAGCGGGTGGAAGGACACGGATATCTACAGTGATCACGCCATCGAGATGACACATTGGATGATCGGCGTACACGATGTTCTGGAACGCACGTTCAATACCGGCTATGCATTCGAAGGTATCATTCATGCGTACGACCTTGCACGGAGCAAGGGGGATGCAGATACCGAAGTGCTCTTCCGTGATACGATAGAGGAAGGCTTAAGTAAGCTCACGACGTGGCAAGTGGGCATCTCGGTCGCGAACGATTATCTGCGTGAGCATTCGACGGATGATCCGCTGGCCCGCGGCGGAGTCATGAATGCAGCGAACAATCCGAAGCTCAGGATCGATGTCACGCAGCACCAGATGCATGCGGTCCTCCTCGCGCAGCGATATCTCTACCCATGAGCAGAGATGAGTCGTCCGGAGAATCGGTGCGTTGTGTCATCGTAGTGAAGTAATGCGCGAAGGCAGGCTTCGCCCGCCTGGGGCGCCCCCTTTTTAAGGGAAGGGTGGGTTCACGGGAGGAACACCGTAAGTGGCCATCCTGCACTAAAGGATCACATTGAATCCGTATCCGATGAGGATCATTCCCAGTGTGATGGTTCCAAAAAATGCTGCGAGTAGTGGCCAGCGCATGACACGTTTCAGGATGAGCGCTTCAGGAAGCGACAGTCCCACAACCGCCATCATGAACGCGAGGCCGGTTCCGAGCGGAATCCCTTTCTCTACGAGTGATTGAATGATGGGAATCACTCCTGTGGCATTCGCATAGAGCGGTACGCCGGCGAGGACGGCGACAGGAACGGCGAAGAGCCCCTGTGTCGCAACGGACTGTTCGAAGAATCCCGTCGGAACGAAGCCGTGAATGAGAGCGCCGAGACCGATACCCAGCAGCACGTACGGCAGAACATTCCAGAAGATTCTGAGAGCGTCGCGGGAGGTCAGCCGAAAGACCGCTCCGATGGAACGGTATTCCTGTTGGACGGAAGCCTGGAGCCTCGAGGTATCAGTGATGATAGCCGACACATAACGTTCGAGCCGTAATTTCCCGAGCAGATACCCCCCTACCATGCCGATAGAGATGCCGGCGGCAACGTAGAGGGTCGTGATGCGCCAGCCGAAGAGCCCGATCATCATACCAACGGCGACCTCGTTGATGAGTGGTGAGGTGATGAGGAAAGCGAGCGTGACACCGAACGGAATGCCAGCCTCGAGAAATCCGATGAAGAGCGGGATGGAGGAACATGAACAGAACGGCGTAGCCGCTCCGAAGAGAGTGGCGAGGAAGTAGTCGAGACCGAAGAGGCGATGGCTGGTGAGAAGTGTGCGTATCCGTTCAATAGGAAGGTAGTACCGGAGCAGGCTCATCGCATGTGTGATAAGCAGGAGCAAGGTCAAGACCTCGATGCTATCTTTGAGGAAAAACGAGGCGATGGCTGCCCCTTCCGATTGCGGCGGAAGGTGCATGACGGGGCCGACGAACCAGTGCACGAATTGCTCGAGCATCATGGTCTACGATAGCGGCTCACTGTTCGCTTCGCCAGCTTGTAGGTTTGTTCCTTATGAGTAAAAAAGCAAAAAGCGTGTGCAACTTCATTCCTAATACCAAGTTGCATTTGAAACGCGACAAATACGTCATGGTGAGGAGGCCCGCGCTCGTGGTTCGAGACGTCGTCCGCCTGCGGCGGACTCCTCCTCACCATGACGAGCGCGGGCCATCTCGAACCATCGTATTTGTCGCGTTTTCGTTGCAAACCAACATAAGAAGCTGATCATCTACGCCTTCTGCTGCGCCGTGCCCCGGTAACTCATTTGTGTCCGCGCCTGTTCCCGCAAGTGCATGAGCTTTTCGTAGATGTTTGCGATCACGGGGGTGAAGTGAATGCGCAGCAGCGTATCCTGCGCTTCGAGTTCAATTGATCCGAAGCCGAGAAGGTTCTGGATGAGGCCGTGCTGGTACTTGTTGATATCCTGCAGCGCCCATAAGTCGATGCTCTGGTGATCGTCGAGAATGATGAGCGATTTCTTGATCCGATGGATCTTCTTATCTGTGATGACGATGACATAGAGGAAGTGCCGGTAGAAACGAGCGAGGAATTCAAAGTTTGCGAGAAGGTAGAAGACTGTCAGGAGGACGAGGGTTGCCCGTCGCGTGAAGCTGTCAGGGATCTCGATCATCGTGAATGTCACATAGGCGATGCTGATGATGAGTAGATGCCAGACGATGAGCTTGGTGAATGGCCAGAGCAGCCTGATCCAGTGCTGACGAAAGGAGAACTGAAAGGCTTCCCCGGGATGCTTGCCTTGGAACTCGGTATCGGCCATCAGGAGCGGAGACTTCACCATAGGAAGAAGTAGGTTATGACGATGACGACGATCAGGAGAATCGTGTGGATGATCGCAAACGCCTTGAAGCGGATGCGCGTGAAGAGTGAACGCATACCCGGGCCGCTCTCTTCCGGCAGGCACATCCCTATGATCTTCCGGTGGAAGATGTGCCACATGACCCCCTCGATGGCGAGGATGAGGAGAGCGAAGGAGGCGAGTGCGGTGAGGAGTGTGCTGTCCATGAGAATCTCTCATTTTCCTCGTATCAGAATTGTCTGTCAAAAACCCGCGTATCTTGCAGGGGACGGGTAAAGAGCTGAAGGTGTGAGTCGAATGGTGCCCCCTGCAGGACTCGAACCTGCAGCCTTCGGTTCCGAAGACCGACGCTCTATCCAGTTGAGCTAAGGGGGCGTGGAAAATAGCCTAGCACGACTGTGCAGTGTGCGGTACGCGATGGTTAGGGTTACAATGATCTCCGTGCGTCGTTTTGCTCTGCTCGGTCTGTCGGTTCTCGTTCCCCTTGCGGTTGGTGCGCAGGTGACACCGTTCCTCGACGTCGTCGGGCATCCGCATGCGGCACAGGTAGAGCTTCTCCATGCCCGCGGAGTAGTGGAGGGGATCGGTTATGGTCTCTTTCGTCCGGATATCCTTCTCAATCGTGCGGAGTTTCTCAAGATCCTTATGCGTGCGGTCTATGGAGATACGGGAACGCAAACTACAGATACAGCCTGCTTCACTGATTTCATCGGGCCTTCGCAATGGTACTGGAGTCTTGCATGCGCCGCGAAAGCGCGCGGGATCATTACCGGGTATCCCGATGGCACGTTCCGCGGTCAGAAGAACGTGATTCTTGCGGAAGCGCTCAAGATGAGTATCGATGGTTGGGAGATGCAGACACCCTCCTATCTCTCTGGCGCGGCGAACTGGTACGATCCGTACATCGACGTCGGCGCCAGCAAGCGGATCTTCGACTACTTCCCCTACGATCCGGGACACCTCCTCACCCGGAGCGAGATGGCCGTCTTACTTGTGTCCCTTGGCGGTAATATCGCGACGGTCGGCATCGAACCGCCTCGCAGTGCATCGAGCGTATCCAGTGTGCCTTCCTCTGTTCCATCCTCCTCATCTCAGAGCTCCGTGACTTTACCTGTTTGCGGCAACGGGAAGGTGGAGACGGGAGAGCAGTGTGACGATGGTAATCGCGTATCTGGCGACGGATGTTCTTCGCAATGTGCGATCGACAGGGAGCTTCCGGCAGAACTCCTGTTCGCTTCACAGGAGATCCCTTCCGAGATGCGTGAAGGCGGAAGCAAGGATGTCCCACTCCTTACAATTGATGCCGCTGCGCGCAACGGAGATGTGCTCGTCACCGGTCTCCATGTGCAGGTAATGACCGGAAGCATCGCGCGATTGCGTAACTTTCGTATCCGCTTCGATGCGGATGGGGATGGAATGCCCGAAAAGATGGCAGGAGGTGCCATTCTCACAAAAGACACGCTCTCCTTCACGGCGCTCGCGATCCCTGTGCGTGCCGGAACCGTCGTGCGCATCGAGATCGTCGCGGATATCTCACTCACGGTCAATCCGCGGGCGATTGGGGCGCGGATCGATCCGGAAAATCAAGAGGCTGTCCGGGCGATCAGTGTGCGGGGATTTACCGATCTCACAGGTATTCATCTCGATGATCAGCCGTGTCCGGTGGCGATGTGTGCCGTCACGCTGTCCGTCGGCAGTGGAGCAACAGAGCTTCCGACAACAGGGCCGGCCGCCGGCACGCTTACAGTGATGCCGGATTCCATTCCGGTGCGTAGCCGTCAGCTGCTCCCGGGAAGCGCGGACAGTGTTGTGGCACGCTTCAAGCTACATGCGGGTGGCGAAGATGTGCGTGTGACGAGTCTTGCTTTCAGCGGAGCTTCTGTGATTCCGTACTTGGAGCTCTACCAAGGGAGCTCCGCGATGCCGTTTGCGTCGGCGACTGCATCCGATTGTCGAAATCTTTCGGGTGGACTGCTCTGTGCGCAGACAGATTTCGTCGTCGCGCAGGATCGGGATGTGACGCTTCTCATCCGGGCGCAAATTCCCGTAGGTAATCCCCGACGTTTAAGCGGCCGATCCATCGCAGTAACGTTGTTACCGTCCTCGCGCAAACAGCCCGCTGTGGAAGCGATCGGTGTGCAATCGGGAGTTGCGTTCCAGCTTTCCGATGCTCCGGGCAAGCAGGAGGGGAAGATCTTCCTCGGTGTTCTTGGTGCACAGCAGGCGGTTGTCGGGCCGCGGCATGATGTTGCTGCCTCACGGATCGTGGCGATTGAGAATGCAGACGTGAATCCGGACGGTTCGCCGGTGCAGCTCGGACCAATGATGGTCGGAACCTTTCGCTTTCGGGCATCACCCGGACCGGGGAAAATCACTCTTGATTCGTTCCCGCCGCGTTTGCACACACTCGTTTTCACGCTCACGACACAGAACGTCGATATCGACCCGGCTACCATCACACTCGTCAATCCGCGCACCCCATCCGCTGCGAAGGTCTGCACGGCAAGCGAGCCGGGGACATCGCGCACCATCGCCTGT
>JAQTSD010000012.1 GCA_028711445.1 Candidatus Peribacteraceae bacterium | reverse complement strand
GGGGTTTCCTCTTCGTTCTTCGTTGCACCTGCAAACTCCTTCATCGCTTTTTCCTCTTTTCTCTTCGCCTCTTCCTCCTCGCGTTCCCTCTTGATGCGCTCGAGGGTCTCTTTGTCGATGGGCTTCAGTGCTTTGACGGAGAGGCCGATGCGACGCTCATCGACGTCGATATTAATCACTTGCGCATCGACTTTCTGGCCGATCGTGAGGACTTCGGAAGGATCCGTTACTTTGTGGTGCGCGAGTTCGGTTAAGTGCACGAGACCGTTGATGTCTTTCTCGAGCTTGATGAAAGCGCCGTAATCGGCGAAACGCACGACCGTACCTTTCACTTTCTTACCGACGGGATACCGTTCGGCGATCTCTTCCCACGGATCCTGCGTGAGCTGCTTGATGGACAGCGAGAGTTTGTCGCCGTCGACGCCAATGATCTTCACCGACACCTTGTCTCCGACTTCGGCGAACTCGGCGGGGTTCTTCACGTGACCCCAGGCGATCTCCGAGATATGCACGAGACCCTCGAGGCCGTCGAAGGCCACAAAGAGACCGAATTTCACCACGCCCGTGACGATGCCTTCCTTGGCGTCGCCGATCTTCAGATGTTCAAGGGCTTTGGAACGTTCCTCGCTCATCGCTTCACGCTCGGATACGACGATCTTCCCCGCATCTTCGTCCATCGTGATGATCTTCACGAGGAAAGTGTGGCCGACGTACTTGCCGAGACGATGAATGATCTCACTCGCGTCGGCATTGTTCACGCGCGGATAATGTACCGGAGCGAGCTGGCTCACGGGCAGGAAGGTGCGGATGCCATCGATATTCGCGAGCAGACCGCCTTTGTTTGCCTCTTGTGCGGTGAACTCCATGGTACGGTGCTCCTCGATGAGTCTGTGGAAGCGGTCCCACACCTTCTGCTGACTCGCCATGCGCAGGCTGAGCACGATCATGCCTTCGTCGTTCTCCTCCTCGAGCACCATGGCGGAGACCACGTCGCCTATTTTCAGATTTTTGAAGGTATTGAAGGAGTCTCGGAGCTCCCGTCCGCTCACGATCCCTGTGGCGCTGCCCTGCAGGTCGAGGAGCAGCTTGTTCTTCCCTCGAAAGACGACGGTGCCTTCGACGAGCTCGCCGGGGCGGACACGCACAATAGGCGGACCGGAGCGCAACAGCTCCTCCATAGGACTGAGTTTCTTTGTACTGACTGTCATAGAGAAAGAGGGGTGCAAGTGGAAAGGATAGGGGGGTGACGACGACTGTCCTTGCACGAGCAACAGCCGGATCGGGGATACTTTCGTATCTTTGCGGCTAAAAGTCAAACGGTTTTGCGGATAAAAGAAGTCGAATGTACGGTCTGATGAAGAACAGCGCCATGAACGACGAACCATCGTCTGGGCTTACAGATTATAAGGAATAATTATCCGTATTCAGCGTCGCCGGCAGCTTCTGCTCCTGACTGGTTTTGGGGTTGTAGAGCTCGTAGTAAAGCTCGATAAGTTCGTGTGTCGAGAGCCGGCGCGAAACGATGCCGACATTGTGAAGACCGGATTGCACGAGGTTCACCCGGTCCCTTAGCAGGATGGAGCGTTCGAGGAATTGCTTGTTTCGCTCCGTCACCTTGAGCGCGGTATCATCGGCGTTCATCCAACTGAAGAACTGGGAGAGGGTATTTTGATTGGCCGGCTTGTCGTCTTGTGGCACGACGAGGTAGAAGCGTTTTTGCATGATATCTGCCACATCTACGAGTTTTTCGATGAACGCAGCGTAGGCGTAGGCCTGTTCCTTGAGCAACGGATTGGTGTGTTTCTCCGCCTTACTCTTGATCTGACCGATGTATGGATCGATATTCACTTTTGTGGACCGGATGATGATCTGAATGGGAAATGAGAGTGTATTGAGGAAGTTCTGATAACCAGCGATGATGCCTTCCTGCTCCGTCTCGCTTTTTAGATTGAAGTTCAAAGGATCCACGAGCAACACGGCGCGCAGGCCGGCGTTCTTCAGGAGCACTGTGTCGTTGCGGATTTCCGCAATGGGAATATATCGTTGCGTTCCTGCGGCAGAATTGCGCTTGCGCTGGCGCACTGTACTCTTCATGAGCTTGTCGAGCAGGGATTGCGGGCCCTTCGGCTCAGTAGTCTCACTTTCCATCTCAGTCTCATCCGCTGCCTCATCGGTGGGTGTGGCATCCACAGGTTTCTCCTTCTCGGCAGACTTCGTGTCCTGTGGTACGGACAGAGGGGCGGGAGGTGTGGCCGGCAAGGAGGTCTCTGGATCGGTCATGGGGTGGGGGAGAGATCTTGGACGCTGGGAGTTGTAGTTTGTACTTGTGCAGGTTGAATGTTGTCCACAGGTGCGCTGTCCGATGCGTTTGGAGGATTCACCGAGATGCGGCTCGCGTTCACAGGTGGCGGCTTCTCCGTCATCTGCGGTGCGAGATTCACCGTGCCCTTTGGTATCTCTTCCTCCTTGATACTGTCGTCAAGGAGCGTGGAGAGGCTTTTGAGTTTGTCCATCTCCACTTTTGTCTGCCCTTTGGGGAGATCCTTCTCTGGGAGCGTTTGGTAGTACGAGCGGATATTAATCGATGTTCCATATCGCGGCGCGAAGGATCGGCTGATCGGTTTCTGCGATCGCTCGATGAAAAGCAGGATAATCCGAAGCAGGCTGAGCCCCCGAATTTTCACAAAGGCGAACGCTGCTGTGATCGCCAGTGGCGTCCACGCGAAAATAGTTGATTGGATGGAGGTGATTCCCATCTTCTTCATAGTGTTCCAGATGACGAAGCTGACGCCGCCGCCCATCATGCACAGGATGATCTGTTTCAGGCTCACCGGGCCGAAGATCTTGTCTTCGACCTGGACGTTCTGCGGTATTTTGACGGGTTCGATCGGCATGGAAGTCTGTGTGGGCAGAGTCGTTTAATTATAGCAGAAAAACGGTCGTTTTGAAAGGAGGCGGGAGCAACTGTTCACTGCTTCGTTTCCTCGTCCTATTCAAGCCATACCATTTCAATTGGTCGTCATCGCTTTACCACCTTTTTCGTAACCGAAAAAGGTGGCGCCAAAAAGGTTTCGGCGCTGATGCTCGCCGCCTGTACGACATCGGCTCGTCTCGTGTCGCGCCGCAAACTCCTCGCTCGCTTACGCTCACTCGTCGGACATGCGGCGCTCCCTTAAGGGCACTCGCCTCGCCGCGTCGTACCACGGCGGCTCGCAGGGCGCCGATAGGGGCATATTCACCACCCCCGTGGCGGCGGGGCCCACCTAGTTCAATGCTATTCGAGACACAAAATATCCTGGCTGTTACAAAGAAATGATCGCGCGAAGGCAAGCTTTGCTTGCCTGGAGCGCAACCATGAAGGGAAGGGTGAGTTCGCGAGAGGGACACCGTAGGTGGCCCTTTCGCGCTTCATGCGACTGCCGTGGTTTTCTCCGTCGCGCGGTCCTTCTTCTCCTTTTTCTCTTTCTTCCCCGGCAGGAAATCCAGCTGATCCTTTCCCTTGCGAACGATGTGGATGGTGTCGCCTTCGGAGAAGATACCTTTGAGCATGTGCTCGGCGATCTCATCTTCCACGCGCTCCTGGATGACCCTGCGTACCGGCCGGGCGCCGTAGTTGGGATCGAATCCAAGGGAAGCGAGCAGATCGATGACCTTCTCGTCGACGTCGAGAGCGAAGCCTTGCTTCTTCAGTCTTTCTTCGAAGCGTTCGAGATGCATGTAGACGATCTTGCGGATGTGTTCCTGCGCGAGAGCGTTGAAGACGATGATGTTGTCGATGCGGTTTAAGAATTCCGGTCGCACCGCATCCTTGAGCTCCTTGATTACTTCCTCACGCTTCGCTTCGTAGGCACGCTCCTCAAGTTCTGCTTCACTCTCAAGCTTGAAGCCGATCTTCGCAGCTTGCTTGGTGAGCTTCTCGGCGCCGATGTTACTCGTCATGACGATGATCGTGTTCGTGAAGTCCACTTTTTTACCCTGCCCATCCGTGAGGACGCCATCCTCGAGGATTTGCAGGAGCAGGTTGAAGAATTCGGGGTGAGCCTTCTCGATTTCGTCGAACAGGACGACGGAGTAGGGCTTGCGACGGACCGATTCGGTAAGCTGACCACCCTCCTCGTAGCCCACATAGCCCGCGGTCGTGCCGATAAGGCGCGAGACATTGTGACGCTCCATAAATTCCGACATGTCGATCTTTATGAGGGCATCTTCCTTTCCGAAGACCTCCGCGGCGATGGCGCGCACGAGTTCGGTTTTTCCTACACCTGTGGGGCCCATAAAGAGGAAGGAACCGATGGGGCGACGTTGGTCGGAAATGCCCACGCGACTACGACGGATGGCGCGAGCGACTTTTTTAATTGACTCATCCTGGCCCACAACGCGCTTGCGCAGGACCAACTCGAGATTCTGCAGGCGTTTGCGTTCGGACTTGAGAAGTTTGGTAACGGGAACGCCTGTCATGCGTCCGGTGACGTGGGCGATATCGTCCGCGTTGATCTGTACCGGAGTGCGACGATCGCCATCTTCGTTGTTCTTCATCTGAGCGATCTGCTCTTGGAGTGTGTGCTGCTCCTGCTTGAACTTAAGTGCTGCGTGATACTTTTGATCACGGACGGCTTCCTGCTGCTTCAAGACGATCTTCTCGAGTTTGTCCTCCAGTGCCGTGAGTTCGGGTGTGGTTTCCGATTGCTGCAGACTCTTGCCTGCGGATGCCTCATCCAACACATCGATTGCCTTGTCCGGCAGGTACCGATCCGAGATGTAGCGCTTGCTCAGGTTCACAGCTGCTTCGATGGCTTCGTCGGAGATTGTAAGGTGGTGGAATTCCTCGAATGTTCCTTTGAGGCCTTGGAGAATCTTTATCGTATCTTCGACGGTCGGCTCCTCGATGAGGATCGATTGGAAACGTCGCTCCAGTGCCCGATCCTTCTCGATGGTGCGGAACTCGTCGGTGGTCGTCGCGCCGATCACCTGCAACGATCCGCGGCTTAAGGCTGGTTTGAGGATGTTTGCTGCGTCGAGAGACCCTTCGGCGGATCCGGCCCCCACGACTGTGTGGATTTCGTCGATGAAGAGGATGATCTCATTTTCATTTTGCACTGCTTCTTTAATGATGTCATCGAAGCGCTGTTCGAATTCGCCGCGGTACTTGGTGCCGGCGACGAGCGAACCCATATTCAGAACAAGCACGCGCTTGCGCTTGAGAGGTGTGGGAACATTGCCTGTGGCGATACGATGGGCGAGACCCTCAATGACAGCGGTCTTCCCTACACCCGGCTCGCCGATGAGCACGGGATTATTTTTCGTCTTGCGATTGAGGATGTGAATCACACGTTCAATTTCCGTATCGCGTCCGATGATCGGATCGATCTTCCCGGACTTCGCACGGACGACGAGGTCGTCGGTAAAGTAGTCGAGGACCGGTGTCTTACTCTTTCCTTCCGCCTTGTGGCGTTTGAGGCCTTCCGGCTCCAGCATAGGCCCCGTTGTCCCCTGCATGCCGACGATGGCGCCCTGAAGACCCTGGAAGAAGGCTTCGAGCGATTGCTCCATGTTGCGTGTTTGCTGCTTGAACTGGCTGATCTGTCCGAACATCTCTTCCACATGCGTTTTGAGATCTTGTGGGTCCACTTGCATCTGCTCGAGGATGCTCGTCGCCGCATTTTTACCGGTGGAAACGAGGGCATGAAGCAGGTGTTCCGTGCCCACATTCGCATGACGGAACTTGTGCGCCGTGATGACACTCTGCTCGATGACACTATGAAGGAAGAGGGACAGACCGTGTTTCACCTGCTTTCCTTCCACGTCTTGCGATCGCATCGCCTTGAGGAGGATGCGAACGTTTTCCTGTGTGACGCCTGCACCCGTGAAGATGGAGAACCCCAGCGACTTCGGGATGGAGAGTAGTCCCAAGAGGAGGTGCTCCGTTCCGATGTAACTGGATTTCAAATTCTTCGCCTCCTGCTCTGCGATTTGCAGGGCGAGCTTGGCATTGGGGGTGAAGCGGTCAAAGGGGTGCATGGAAAGTGGGGAAGAGGGGGGATTAGCACTCTACATTATTGAGTGCTAAGAGGTCCATAAGGATCATAACATCGTAGCAAATTTTCATTAGATTGAGGAGTGACCTTTCTTGAAAAATGCTGTCTTCAGCATTCTAGTTGTACACTAAAATTGTTCAATTATCAGATCTTGCAGAAGAGATAAAGCATATCTTTGTAGTTGAATGACAAATGGACATCACGTGGTGATGTTTGAGGCCGCGCCTTGCATCGTGAGTTGCCACCTTTGTCCGGCGACAAAGGTGGCGCCAAAACGCCGGCGCGCCAGAGCCCCTCCACCCGGCCCTGTGCCTCCTCGTCGACCCCTCCAAGGATTGGGTTTCTTGGTTTGATTGAAATGATATTACGAATGCTTCTTTGACCAGTCTTCGATGAAGAGGGCCAAGATGGTTGTGGCGGGAATGGACAACATGATGCCGAGGACCGGGTGGATGGTATCCGGGAAGCTGATACCGACCATCATGGCGAAGAGGATGGCAATGGGGGAAAGACCGACGGCACGACGCATAATGAGGGGGACCAAGAGGTTGTTCTCGCACCATTGAATGACATAATAAATGCCGACGATGATGAGGGCCCAGAGGAAGCCGCGCTGAGAGAGGGCGATGATGACGGCAGGCACGGCAGCGAAAAATGGACCCATGTAAGGAATGAATTCACAGAAGCCTGCGAGCACGGCGAGCGTCAATGCGTAAGGCATCTGGAGGATAACGAGGGCAAGGAACGTGAGAATGCCGATTGCGAGCATGAGGAGGAGCTCTCCGCGAGCCCACTGGCCGATCTTCAGGTGAATCGCTTCAGATTTCGATGTCATGTACATGCGGTACTTCGCAGGTAACAATCCGAGAGTCCAGCGGAGAATTTTTTCCTTCTCCAGTTGGATGAAAAAGCCAAAGACGAGGACAATGATGAGATTGACGAAGAAATTCAAAACCGATCCTGCAAGTTGGGCGGCGAAGACGACAGAACCCTGCGCGGTAGTGGAGAGGGTCTGCCCGAGTTGTTGGAGTGCGTCAGAGAATTCATGAATGGACATGTTCTGCAACATCGTCTGTACGAGAATGGTAAGACGCTGGTTCAGTTCGCTGGTCAGAATAGGAAAGTGAATCTCCGGATTCGCAAGGAACGCGTCAGCTTGGGCACTGATAAACAGAGCGATTTGCTGGATCTGCGCGGCGAGGATCGGGATGAAGGAGAAGAGGAGGAAAAAAACGAGGAAGAGAGCGATCACGTAATGAAGGAGGATACCCACGCCGCGCGGGATACCGAATCGCTGCAAGCGATCCACACCCGCATCGATGACCACTGCAACGAAGATGCCGAGAATGAAGATGATGAGCTTATCTCGCAGCTGATAGAGTGCCACTGCGCCGAGAAGGAGGCAGAGGATGGCAACCCCTGCACGGACCACGCTCGCTGTGGAAATGTGCACCACGAGTGTGTCGTAGTGTTCGGCTTCCGGAAGACCAACACTGCGCTCCTTTTTCCTCATGGCGCCCAGTGTGCCGAGACGCGCCCGTTCGAGAAGCTTTTGTGCTTTCTTACCGACGATTCGGAGTGATGTGAAGGCAGAGGAGGATTTCTTGGACATGGAGAGAAAGGGGAAAATCAGGTACCTGCGAAACCTTTGATGACGAAGGAAATGATGAAGAAAGAGAAAGCAGCGATCATGAAGCCGATGATGGCGGAGAAGATTTGCTTTTTGCCGCTTTCCTTGTCTCCGATGGCGGAGCCGATGGCGATCCGATAGCCGCCGATGACGATCATGAGGAGGAAGAACGCTCCGAGGAGGCTGAAGATCAGCTGGATGAGATACTGGATAAAGCTGATGACGCAGTCGGCGTTGATTTGTCCTGAGGCGAAGTCGCACCCCGAAACTTCCGAGGAAATGAGGGATGGAACTTGAGCGGCAACTTCAAGCGGGACCACCGCACTGCCGATGAGCAGTGCGGGGAATACAAGAATGGCTCTCCGAACACATTTCTTCAGCATCGTGATGTCTATTGTGCTGCAGGATGGCCATCTTGTGCGATACACTCTCCTCGTTTTGGCTCGTCATTGAGTCGAAATTGTGTTCTCCTTGTCTGCGTATTCTCCGGCTATGGGATCTTACCCTTCGTTCACGTGGCCGTCCGCTCCTCGTCCGCTCGTCGCCCTCGCGCCGATGGCCGGGGTTACCGATGCGTCCTATCGTCAGTTGCTCAAGGAGATCGCTCCGGAGATCATCGTCTATACCGAACTTCTCAGTTCCGATGCCTTGTACCACGGAGCGAAGAAGACGAAGGAGATGCTCGCATTCGACCCTCAGCGCGAGCGCCCGTTCATCGTACAGATATTCGGGAAGGATCCGGCGCACTTCCTCACGGCGGCGAAAGTCGTCGAGCAGGCAGGAGCGGACGGTATCGATATCAACATGGGTTGCCCTGCGGCGCGCGTCGTTTCTTCCTGCCACGGTTCCGCGCTCATGAAGAATCCCGACCTCGCCGCCGAGATTGTTGCGGCTGCGAAGAAGGCGGTCTCCGTTCCAGTGAGCGTGAAGACGCGGTTGGGGTGGAGCGATGCGGAGACGCTCATTCCTTTTTGCAGACGTTTAGTCGAAGCGGGTGCCGATGCATTGGCGGTCCATGCGCGGACGTACACGCAGAAGTTCTCCGGCGCGGCCGATTGGGAGCCGCTCTATGCATTGAAAGATGCATTGCCCGCAGTCACGATTCTTGGGAACGGAGACATCATGTCGGGGCAGGACGCAGTGAAGAAGATCGGCAATCTCGATGGTGTGATGGTCGGTCGCGCGACGATTGGCAATCCGTGGGTCATGCGGGAAGTGGTCGATGCTGTTTCACATTCCTCCGCTTCTTCTGCGCAACCCATCTTCTTTGAACAGAAAATTCCCTTCATCCTTCGTCACTGCGAGCTGGCCGTCTCTCTGAAGGGGGAGCGCAAGGGCATGCTCGAGATGCGCCGGCACCTCGCGGGATACGTGAAGGGGATCGAGGGGGCGAAGGACCTGCGTGCGCAGCTCGTGAGAGTGGAGCACATCTGGGAGGTGGAGAAGATTCTTTCGAGGTGAGGACAGAGGGGGGATTGATTGCATATACACAAGGATATGTTACAATGTTTATTGGGCAGCATGATACTGCTCACGATCGTTCTTTCCATGGATGGTACTCACCCGTTTTTCGAAGGAGGTGTTCCATGTTTAACGAGCAGGCCGGAGATCGGTCCTTCGCAGCGTTCGTCGCGCTCGTGGCGAGTGCATTCTTCGCCCTCACGGGGGCGAATTACCTCGCTAACTTTCCGCACGATTCGGCCGCGATCTGGGGGCCGGCGCTCCTGATCGCCTTTGCCATGGGCGTGGCCACGTTCATGAGCCCGCGCTCGTGGTACATGTCCGTGGGAACTTCCCTTGCCGGTGCTGTGTGCGGCATCTGCTTGGGCGCTTCGCTCCCGCCCCTCTAGGGGCGGCTCCGTGGATCGTGACGAAAACGTCCGGCGGAAGCGCGAAGCTTCCGCCGGACGGTCCAATCATTTTTTGACAGAACTCAGACCTTCCACGCCTCAGTACTCCACTTTCACGCCCGGACCCATGGTGGGGGAGACGGTGACGGAGACGATGTAGGTGGACTTGATGCCGCTCGGGCGTGCGTCCTTGATCGCTTGGATAATCGCTTCGAGGTTCTCCTTCAACTTTTCGGGACCGAAGGAGATCTTGCCGAAAACGGTGTGGATGATGCCCTGCTTGTCCATCTTGCACTCGATGCGCCCTTTCATGAGTTCGGCGATCGTCTTCTCAATGGTAGTGGTGACCGTGCCGGACTTGGGGTTGGGCATGAGGCCCTTCTGGCCGAGAATCTTGGCGATTTTTCCGAGGTTCTTCATCATGGGCGGCACGGCGACGGCGATGTCGAAGCCAATCTTTCCTCCTTCGATCTCCTTGATGAGATCATCGTTGCCTGCCTTCACGGCGCCAGCCTTCTTTGCCGTGGAGACGAGATCATCGGGAACGAATGCGGCGATGCGAACCACTTTGCCGGTGCCATGGGGCAGCGCTACGGTTGTGCGAACGAGCTGGTCGGCCTGCGTCGTGTCGGCGGCGATGCGGATGTGCACCTCTGCGGTTGCGTCGAATTTCGCGGTGGAGAGCTTCGGCAGGAGGCTAATCGCTTCGGCGATCGGATAACGTTTACTCTCCAAGAGAGCGGTGGCTTCCGCGTACTTCTTTCCGTGACGTCGTGCAACCGGTGATCGTTTGCTTGCCATAATGATGAGGGGGAACGTGGTACAAATGTCCCACACGGGACTCCCACGATGCCGACATACTTTGCCGGGGGCAGAGAATCTTCGCAAGCAGACTCTTGCTTATTTCTTTCGCTTCGTCGCAGTCTTTCCGAATCTCAATTTCTTGAGAGAGAGCGTCGGAAGCGAGGTGGGGGGGCTCGTCTTCGTACACCACATGAGCAGCAGACCGTAGAGCAGGATCGTGACCGGCATGAGCCACCATCCCGTTTCCGTTTCCGTGCCCAATGTGATCGTCAGCAAGAGTGAGAGAGCTGCGAGCAGCGCCGAGACGGTACCGATAAGCTTGAACATGGTGAAGTACAGCAAGTATGGAATGGCGGACGAAGGAGGATCGATGCGTTCCACATGCCTCTCATGCATGAGGTACAGCAGTCCGCCAACCACGAAGAGGAGGAGCAAACTGAAGTACGTCCCGCTCGTATAGGATTTGCCGGCGAGCACGCTTGTTACCGTCGGCAGGGCGGCGATTGTCATAAAGAGGATGCCGGAGGCCATCATGAGATAGCAGTAGGTTGCCTGTGCCACATCCTTCGGATTCACTCCCGGACGCTGGAAGCTCACAGCAAAGAACGCTGAGAGGAGGAGGATCGTCATGAGGGGGATGATCAGTCCGTAGAAGACGCCAACGTTGCTGAACATGATCGCGAGAGGATTCTCGAGCATGATTGAAAGAGGGAAACGTTGGATAGCAGCGTACGGGCAGCGGCCGCTCAGCGCACTTGAAAGCCGTTGCGTACTTGGCTCCACCATGCTCTGGCGAGATTCCTCATTCCACCGTGACCCCCATACTCCTCGCTGTTCCGGCAACGGTCTTCATCGCTTGCTCGAGGGTCGTCGTGTTGAGGTCGGGCATCTTGGTCTGTGCGATTTCTTTGAGCTGTGCTTTGGTAATGGAGCCGACTTTGTTCTTGTTCGGCTCTCCGCTTCCCTTGGCAATCTTCGCATATTCCAGAATCATGCTGGCGACGGGTGCTTGCTTCAAAATGAAGGTGAAGCTGCGATCCTCATAGACGGTCACGACTGCTGGAACGGTCTGCCCCATACGACTCTTTGTCTTTTCGTTGAACTGAGAGCAGAATTTCCCGATATCCACGCCCGCCTGTCCGAGCACGGGTCCCAGCGGGGGGGCGGGGTTAGCCTGTCCACCTTTCGATTGCACCTTGATGATTTTCATAACCTTTTTCGCCATGGTTTCATTATGGAAGAAAGCCGGCCCACTGTACGGAGCGCTCGGCGTTGCGTCAAATTGAAACCGGGTGATTTCCTATTTTGACAGGGCGTCGATGAGTACGAAGATCGCATCATCCGACCCTGCGGTGATGTGAAACTCGTAGAGACGCTCGCGGACGCGCATGAAGGCGAGGCGCTCCTCGGCGATGCCAGGATCCGAGAAGGAAAGGAGATTGCGAACGGGCTTGCCTGCGGGCTGTTGCGTCTCATCGACGAGATCTCTGACTTCCGCCGAGAAGGATTGCGAGAGCGCCTCCTTGAGCGAGAGGAAGTAGAGCTTTACCTTGGGTGAGTCGACCCAGGAGATGAGGCCGGCACGGTCACCGTTGATCATGAGGACGCGCGTTTTCACCTCGGTGCCGTCTGTCACGATGCCTTGCAGAAGGGAGCGTTCGTCCGTGGGATTCGCTGTCAGCTGGTTGGCTGCAAGGGTCTGATCCACATCTGGACCGTTCGCTTTAAGTACTCCCCCGGGTATCGAGGGAATCGGAGTGGCTGATGAGCTGGAACTGGAGGTAAGGAGGATTTCAGCAACGGACGATACAGAAGAGGAAGAAAACAGGGTGACAGTGGTGGGGAGCTCAACGGTTGTCGGTTCTTCGTCAATCGGAGGAAGAGTCGGAATGCGTGCATTCGTGAGGAACGCATCGGCGATCCCCAGGCCGGCAAGGCCTGTGAGAATGAAGGTGCCGAACAGGAAGGCACGGGTCGACATGGGAATGATTGTACCTGCCTCTGCGGTGGCTTGCTACGAAGGTTTTCGCTTCTGCGTTCACGTCAGATACCTTGGTTTCCTCTGTCTCCATGCTATGCTTCTTTTCATGGCGATCACGCGCACCAGCGAGCGAGGACAACCGGTCGTGAAACCAACGCGTACTGCGCGCGACTCGGATGTGTTTGAGCAGCAGCTACGTCCCCAGAAGCTCGCCGAGTACGTCGGGCAGAGGGCCATTAAGGGGCACCTCATCGTGCATATGTCTGCCGCCCAAAAGCGTGGCGAGCCGTTGGGTCATACTCTCCTGCATGGACCGCCGGGACTGGGGAAGACCACCCTTGCACACATCATTGCCCGGGAGATGAGCGCACAAATCCGCATCACCTCCGGTCCGGCCATCGAGAAGCCGGGCGATCTTGCCTCACTCCTCACCAATCTTGCCGAGGGTGATGTGCTCTTCATCGACGAGATCCATCGCATGCGCCCCGCCATCGAGGAGGTTCTCTATAGCGCCATGGAGGAGTACGCACTCGACCTCGTCATCGGCAAAGGGCCGACGGCTCGTTCGATGCGTCTCGAGCTCAAACCTTTTACTCTTATCGGTGCGACGACGAAGGCGGGGTCCATCTCCGCGCCGCTTCGAGATCGATTCGTCCATCAGTTTCGCCTCGCTTTCTATACGTCGGTAGAGATGGAACAGATCGTCGAGCGCACGGCACACATCCTTGCCATCGAATGCGAGATGGATGTTGCACGGTCCATTGCCGCATGCGCACGGGCCACACCAAGGATTGCCAATCGTCTCGTGCGCGCAGTGAGGGATTTTGCGCAGGTGGCGAATGAGAAACGGGTGACAGCTGCGCGTGTACGCGAGACATTGCAGTCGCTTGGTGTGGATGAGCGTGGACTCGACACTCTCGACCGACAGATTCTGCGGACGATCATCGAGAAATTCGGCGGTGGGCCGGTGGGACTCTCGACCATCGCGGCGGCAACGAGCGAGGAGGAGCAAACCATCGAGGATATGTATGAACCATACCTCCTGCAACAGGGCTACCTCCAGCGCACGCCGAAGGGCAGGACAGTCACGAAGCCCGCATTCGATCTCTTGGGCCTCAAGGTGCCGGAGAGCGCGCAGAAGCAGATGTTTGCTCAGTAAGAGGTATCACTGCATGAGCGATGCGATCGCTTCTCCTATCTGTTTCTCAAATCTCTCCCGCGAGAATTCCTTCGCCCGCGCGCGGCAGGCATCGGAGTCGAAGTCGCCGCGCTTGAAGCTGCGAAGAGCCACGGAGAGGGAATCGGCCGTCGGCTCATCGAAGAATGCCCCGGTTTTCCCTTCGACGATCGTCTCGAGCGGGCCGCCGTTTCGGTAGGACAGCACCGGCGTGCCGCAGGCCATGGATTCCAAGGCAACGAGGTTGAAATCCTCCTCCCCCGGCACGATGGTCACGGAAGCGTTTGCGAAAATCCCGCGCAATTCTTCCTGCGTGCGGTAGCCGCAGAATTCAACGAGGGGATGAGCAAGTCGCTTCAGGCGGGCCATGTCCGGTCCTTCGCCGACGATCTTGAGGGAGGTATTCGTGCGCCTGCATGCCTCGATGGCCAGCTCGATGCGTTTATAGGCCGCGAGCGTGGAGACGACGAGCGTGTAGTGCGGGTGTTCCGTCGCCCTCGGATCAAAGGTGTTCTCCAGCCAGAAATCGTCTATGGGCGGATAGATCACATCTGAGTCTCTGCGCCAGTAGAGTGCGATGCGGCGTTGTATTTCCTTGGAGGCTGCGAGAAGTGCATCGGGGCGATCGGCTACTTCTGTATCCCAGAGGCGGAGGTCATGGAAAACACGCTCGAGATGTCGGCGCTTGAGTCCTCCGAGCAGCCCTTGATCTGCTTTCTCAAGTACGTCGTGCGTGCGGTCCCAAAGGTAACGGGCGGGGGAGTGGACGTAACACAGGTGCTTGGGTTTGCCGTTCGTGATGATTCCGTGCGCGAAGGCGGATGAGCTGGAGATCACTAGATCGTAGTCGAAGAAACCCCACGCTTCGACGGCTCTTGGGAAGCGAGAGAGATAGAGATGGTGATTGAAGGCTCTGTGGCCGGCAATCAGCGACCAGCATTCAGCCGTTTTCTGGAGGGTGCTCGTTCGGATGCGCTCGCGTGGGAACCAGTCGCCAAGCTTCCGCTTGTCGAAGAGCAGGGTGTAAATCGGGGCATCCGGGAACATGTCCGCAAGGATCTTGAGGACCCGCTCCGCTCCGCCGCGCATGGTGAGGAGTTCGTGGACGAGGGCTACCTTCATCGGGGACATTGTACATGGTTCACTATTCCCATCTCCCATGAATGCGTACAATGATGTCGCTGCCGTGGGTCAGTAGCTCAGTGGTAGAGCAGTGCCCTTTTAAGGCATTGGCCGAGGGTTCGAATCCCTCCTGACCCACCAAGTCCTATTCCTTCTTCTCGCACACCGCCATCCATCCCCACTTCTCGCTTCGCGTGCCGTAGCCGAGCCAGCGACGTTTAAAGTCTTTCAGAGGCATGCGGAAGTACTTTCCGTTCCATGGATCGTGGAGCAAAACTTTCTCGCGTTGGTATCCCGTAACGAGTGCGTAGTGGCTCTCATCACTCGTCGGTTCAATGAAGCATACGAGAACTGGCCGCTCGTGGCGGATCTGTGTGAGGACAGAGCGCCACGTGGCGCGGCTGGAGGTCAGGAAACGGAAACCAATCCTCCGTCCGAGTGCTGTGATGGCGGAGTAATTTGTGCCGTGTCGTGCGTTCGTCTTGAGGGAGCGTGCGAGAGTCCGTTCCTTCACCCGTTTGCCGTGCAGAGCCAATACCATCCGGACGCATGCAGGACCGCACGTATAGTCGGTGTGTTGCCGGAAATAGGGGACACGGAGAACCATGGCGCGTAAGAGGAACGGGCAGTCTAGCAGCAAAAACTTGCTTAAGGGAGCGTGTTGGAGACTTTTCGGTTATGCTGTAGCCGATGCGGAAAACTCACTACTTCTATCTCGCTCGGTGCAGTGATGGCTCGCTCTACGCCGGGACATGCATTGATCTCAAAAGCAGGGAAATGGCTCACAATAGAGGTTCCGGGGCCAAGTACACCCGCAGTCGCCGCCCGATACGGTTTGTTTATCACGAAGTTTTTCACTCGCTTTCCGCTGCACGTAAGCGAGAAGCGGAGGTAAAAAAATGGGAGAAGCGTCGGAAAGAGTCTCTTATCGATTGAAGAGTGTGGCGTGTCACGTGGACGCACTCAAGAAGCCATGGAGAGTGGCTTTGTGTGTTGTTTTGTTGGGCACCTCGACTCACGTCGCTTCACTCCGTTCGCTCGGTGTCATTCGATTCGACGAAGAAGTGGCCGGAGCACCGAAGGTGCGGCGACCAGGAGTGAGGCGCGGAGCGCTGAATCGAATGGTGCCCCAGGCAGGAATTGAACCTGCGTCTCCGGCTTCGGAGGCCGGCGGTCTATCCGTTAGCCTACTGGGGCAGTTGGGAGAATATTAAGGAGAGAGTCCGAAGAATGCCATCGCATTCGCTGTTGTCGTGCGATCCACTTCGGCAAGGTCTACTCGTTTGATTTTCGCGATGAGTTGGGCGACGTCGATGACGAAGGCGGGTTCATTGCGAACGGCTCGGCCCCTCTTCGCGCGGAGCGCTTCGGGGGGCAAGTATGGCGCATCGGTTTCTATCATCATCTGATTGATCGGACACTTGTGGATGACGTGGCGGATCTCCTCGGACTGTGAATACGTGGCGATGCCTGTAAAGGAGAGAGAGACACCCTGTGCGACGAGCGACTCCACGTCCTCCCACGTTTCTGTGCAGCAGTGAAGCACGATCTTCTTCATATCCATGCCTTCGATGGTATGCCGGATATCTGTGATGGCATTGCGGCAGTGGATGACGACGGGCAGTTGCCACTCCACTGCCAATTGCAATTGAATCGCGAAGACCTTCTGCTGGATGTCCCGCGGAGAGAAATCGTAGTGGTAGTCCAAGCCGATCTCGCCGATGGCTCTCACTTTGGGTGAAGAATGTGCAATCTTCTCCAGACGGATTTCGTCGCCGTCCTTCCACTGTTTCGCGTGATGTGGATGGATGCCGACGGCGCAGAAAATCTGTGCGTACTTCTCGGCGAGGACGATCGCCTGACCGGACTCTTCGAGTGAGTCGGCGATCGTGATGATCTGCTCCACGCCTGCATTCCTTGCGCGTTCGAGAATGGCGGGAATGTCGCCGGCGAACTTCTGATCCGTAAGATGGCAGTGCGAGTCGATCACGGTTCCACTCTACAGGACGGCACACATTTCCGTTGCATGAAAAAGGCGGCACTGCGTGCCGCCGGTCGCATCCGTCTCCCTGACAATTCCTGCTTCGTGTCTTCAGATCTGTTTCCGATGACGGCGCAGGGAAGGCATCTTGAGTCCGTCGAGGAAGAGAATGGCGATGAGAAGGGCAATACCTCCGCAGATTACACCCGCATTCACGAGACGGTTTCCGCTGAAGGGCGGGGGGAGATCGTATCCCCACTGTTCGTGAGCGGTGTAGGCGATTGCCCCGTAGATCATCACACTCAGTGCGATGCAGATCATCTGCACCACGCCGTACGCGATCAGGATGGCGCAACCGACAATGATGCGCAGGAGGACCCATCCTGTCATACAGAACAGTCTCAACATCAGCTTTCTCCTTCCTTGAGAGGATTGTTTGACGATGGAAGATAGACACGGCTCGGAGTTCTGTTTTCGGGAGCGTCGAGCCGTGTCTATGGACCGTGGAATGAAAGAGCGTGGAGGAAGGGTAGGGGAAAGCGCTTCGTGTGCAACAGAATTGCTATTACTTTCCATCGGGCCTGAGGCAATTGATTTCTATTCTTATCAGAGAGGAATCTTGCAAACGCACTCGTTCCTCCGTAGCATCTGGAGGCTCACGTAAGCGGATGTAGCTCAGTTGGCTAGAGCGTCGCCTTGCCAAGGCGAAGGTCGCGGGTTCGAACCCCGTCATCCGCTCCATCCGGCTTCGCTCCTGCGGGAGCTACGCCGAGATCTCACTCTATCGATCATTAGCCGGATGCCTCGGCGAAGTCCGCAGACGAAGCCGGGCACTCCTCTGCGGGATTAGTACAGTGGTAGTATGCGAGCTTCCCAAGCTTGAGACGCGGGTTCGATTCCCGTATCCCGCTCCAACATGGTAGATTGTGCATATGAATCAGAGATTCAGCCTGATCCCAGAGGCATATTTGTTGCTGCAGAAAGGAAACAAAATTCTGCTTCTTCGTCGATATCAAACGGGATATGAAGATGGGCAATACAGTCTTGTGGCAGGTCATATCGACGGTGATGAAACCGCGAGAAATGCCATGATGAGAGAGGCACGGGAAGAAGCAGGTATTGATCTTTTGCCCGAAAATCTGAAATTAGTGCACGTTATGCACCGTAAGACCAATCCGGAGAGAATAGGATTCTTCTTTGCTGCTACGAAATGGAACGGCAATATCCAAAATAAAGAACCTGAAAAATGCGATGACCTTCATTGGTTCGAGATCACCGAACTTCCGAAAAATACAATCCCGTATATTCAAAAAGCCATCAGTGCTTACCTCGCGCAAGAAGCCTATTCGGAAGATGGATGGACTACTCCCGGTTCCGCATAAGCTCCAGTATCCCGCTCCACGTAGTACACGTCGCTTCGCTCCGTGACTACGTGGCACAGCCACAAGTTTCATTCTCCAATTCTGTGACGTGTACGAAGTGCCCTGTAGTGATGCGAAGCATCTACTACGGGGGCTGTATACTTCAGTCGTGGCGAGGTCATTTCCACAAAAGCACATCGGCCATGGAAACTCATTTTTTATGAGTGCTATACCAATAAAGCCGACGCATTGCGGCGCGAGCAATACCTGAAAACCACGGCAGGAAAGCGCGGGCTGAAGATGATGCTGCAGGAGACGCTCGCAAAATAACGTCATTTCCGCATAAGCTCCGGTATATCACTTTACCAAGCTAAGAGTCGGTTCGAACTAGTTCCGCATAAGCTCCCGTATCCCGCTCCATTGACAGAGATTGTAAATATTATTAACTTACTACTAATGCTTGGCACCCAAGCAGGGAGCCCGCCTCTGCGGGAAATCCACCAGTATCCGTCCTGGCACGACTGACGGAACAAATAACCGGAGTGGGTCGACAAGCCCACTCCTGCCTCCTGTGGGGCCTGGAATGCCAGGCCCCCAACTTTTCGTGGTTTTGTGATGGTCTTCTGTGTCGATCGTTGGCTTCGGCTCCCCCAAAAGGGGCTTAAATTTTGGCTCAAAATAGGGTATAATACTCAGATGCTTCTGAAGAAGTGGCTCATAGGGTTTCTCAGCGCCGTGACGGCGCTGACGTGCTTCGTGCGTACTGCGTACGCGGCGCCGATTACCATGCTCCAGCCGCTCAACACAAGTTGTTCCACCATTAACCCCGGCCCGTATGCGTTCATCGATTACTTCAACTGCGGGATGCAGTGGCTGGTGAATGTTTGTGTGGGTATCGCAACACTCTGGGTCCTCATCGCCGCGGGGATGTACATCCTCTCCTTCGGCGATGCCGGCAAGCAGGGGGCTGCCAGAGGGCACATCGTGAGTGCTCTGATCGGCCTCGTCCTCCTCGTGTTCTTCGGGGCGTTCCTGCGGATGCTCAATAACATATTCTTCGGTTGACGATGCAAAGTTTGATGTTCCTCATCGGCTTGCTCTCGATGCCGGGAATCGCCTTCGCAGCTTATGGTGATCCGTGCTATTTCTTCGAGAGTAATTGTGGAGCGGTCAATGCGATTGCGAGCGCAGTGCCGTTCATCGCGAACTTCTTCATCGCGCTGGGTGCCGGTGTTTCGGTTGTCTTCGTGATCGCGGGGGCCATGCAGATGCTCCTTTCCGGCTTCGACGAGGCCATGCTCGCGCGTGGCAAGATGTCGGTGGTCTATGCGTTGGCCGGCTTGCTCATCGTTTCCCTCTCACAGACGCTCGTGGCATACGTCATTAACCAGTCCGATTATGTCGGGTTGAGCGGGTCGGGTGAACCCGTTGTCGATATCATGACGATGGCAGTGAACGCCATGCTCGGAATCTTCGGAGGGGTCTTCATTCTCGTTATCATCTTTGCCGGATTCCGCATGGTTTATGCCCGCGGGGTGGCCGACGAATTCAATAAGGCCAAGTCGGCGCTTACGTGGGCTATCGTCGGAGCGATCGTCGTGAGTGTCGCCTACGCGCTTGTCCAAGCAGTTATCGCCATCTAAGAAATGTTCCTCCTCCTCTCCGCCGCCGGTCGCCTCCTCGTCCCGAGCGCTCATGCGCAGGCGTCGCTTGATCAGGCGTTCAATCTCTATTGCGGTTTGATTAACTCGAATGCCTGCAATGCGGATTCAACAAGCCTCGCAGGACTCTTCTGGCGCATCGGCAATTTCTTCGCCGGGTTCGTCACGGTTGCCGCGGTTCTCGCCATCATCTACGCCGGTGTCAGGCTCTCGATGTCCGGAGGGAATGATCAGGGGAAGGAGCAGGCCAAGACCATCATCACCACCGCCATCGTTGGGCTGGTCCTCGCACTGGCTGCGGAGGCGATCATTGCGTACGTGGGCACGTTCATCGGTACCATTTAGATCACGTTTCGCGCTTCTGCCTGACGGTAAGCTGCGCTAGGATTTGCATGTGGCACGGCAGTACATTACGACGGCGATTGACTACCCCAACGCTCCGCGTCCGCACATGGGGCAGGTTTTGGAAAAGGTTCTTGCGGATGTCGTGGCGCGGTGGTTTCGATTGAGAGGGGACCGTGTGCGCTTCCAGATCGGCACCGATGAGCATGGCGTGAAGATTCAGCGTAAGGCTCAGCAGGAGGGGCTCACGCCGCAGCAGCTCGTGGACCGGAACGTCCCCAACTTCATCGCGCTCTACGATCGTTTGAGTATCACGTACGATGCGCCGTTCATCCGCACGACCGACCGGAAGCGCCACTGGCCCACGGTACGGGCCCTCTGGAGGAAGCTCCAAGATGCTGGGATGCTCGAGAAGCGCACCTACACGGGGCTCTACTGCCAGGGGTGCGAGCGCTTCATGACCAAGCGGGATCTCGTGGATGGCAAGTGTCCGGATCATCACGCCGCCCCGGAGGAGGTGAGTGAGGAGAACTGGTTCTTCCTCATGCAGAAGGAATCGGGTTGGCTGAAGAAACTCCTGACCAAGGAGAAGGGTGGCTACCACATCGTGCCGCAATCGCGCGCGCACGAAACGCTCTCGTTGATCGAGCAGGGGCTGGAGGATGTGTCCTTCTCCCGTCCCAAGTCGAGCTTGCAGTGGGGCATCCCCGTCCCGGGCGATGAGGGGCAGACCATGTACGTCTGGTGCGACGCGCTCACCAATTACCTCTCCGGCCTCGGCTACTTCACGGATCATGAGGAGAAGGAATGGTGGGACAAACCTGCGGAGGTTACCCATGTCATCGGCAAGGACATCGCACGCTTCCATGCGCTCATCTGGCCGGCGATGCTGAAGACCGCCGGCGTGCGCACGCCGGATCGCCTGCTCATTCACGGGTTTCTGACGTGCGACGGGCAGAAGATGAGCAAGACGATTGGTAATGTCGTGGAGCCGGAGGAGGTGCTTGCGAAGTTCGGCGGCAACCCTGATCCGCTTCGGTTTTACCTCTCGCACGAGATCCCGGTGGGCAATGACGGAGATTTCTCGTGGAAGAGGATTGAGGAGCTGTACGATGCGGTGCTGAGGAATAAGCTTGGGAATTTGTTGAACCGTGTGCTTACTTTAATTAAAAAGGAGGGAGGAGATATCATTGATATTCGTAATTTTTCAGTAGATGGCGATTTATATTGGAAACCGTCGGACGAGTGGTATCAAGGTGAAGGAAATTATTGGAAACTCTATGCGGATGCCTTTAATGATTTTGAATTGCACAATGCATTGGGGATTGCAGTGAATCTTATGGTGATCGGCAACGGTCGCATGAATGATCACAAGCCATGGACGCTTTCTGGCACAGAGAAACTGACCATGCTCAGCGTATTCGCGGAACACCTGCGGCACATCGCACTCATGCTCCTCCCATTCACTCCCAACACTGCTTATCGCATCTCCAAGCAGCTCAATGTGCCGTATGCGGAGAAGATGCTTGCGAGAGAGTTTGTCATCACGAAGGAGATGAAACAGTGGGGGGGTCAGAAAGATTGGAAGAAAGTGGGGGAGCCGGAGATCCTCTTCAAGCCGCTTCTGTGAACCGCGGCCGCGGAGGGACGCTCTGATTTTGGGAGCCCCTGGAAAACGTGTCATGGTGAGCGGAGACGAACCATGACATGTGACCATTGTAATGCTTTCGTCGTGTTCATGATTCTTTCGTGCCCAGCAGCAGCCGTTCCCGGCTGCGGCGTTTCAAAATATGGTCTTCTTCGTTGTTCGCTTCCGAACGTCCTGCTACACTCGCTTTGCTCTCAAGAGTACATCCAAAGGCGATGAGCTGAAGGACAAGGCGAGGGGAGCAGCTTCACTTTTTACCCCATCTATCCATGTTTGATCCTATGGCAGATCTCACGGGAGGCATTGCCGACGACGACGGTGCAAGCCAGCCGCAACCGCAGCGTCAGCCGTCGCGCGGCCCGCGCCGCGACGGCAATTTCGCCGAGGAGGTTCACTCTGTCACGATTCACGCGCGCCAACGCACATTCTATGTGGACTTGAAGAAGTCGGGCAACGGCATGTTCTTCAAAGTATCCGAGAAGTCCCGCGGCGGACAGAAGACGACGATCATGTTCGATGCCGAGGACTTGGACAAGTTCATTGAGGCGTTTCAAGAGATGAAGGGACACCTATGAGTGATAAATCATTGAATAGGGAAAACGAATGACGAGCTGTCATTCGTTTTTCAAATACCTTCTGTCGGAATGACATACCCATTGAGTCGCGGATTGATGGCCATGAGCAGCTGGACGATCTTCGCGGCTTCCGCGCGCGTGATGGGTTGGTCGGGACGGAAGGTGGAATCTTCGTACCCTTCAATCACGCCGAGCTCCACGCCCTCATCCACGTATGACTTGAACCAAGCGTCCGCGGGGACATCCATGAAGGACGTCTCGATCGTCTGCTCCCCGGAGGCGGGGATGCCGGCGGCGAGCAGGAGCATCTTGAGAGCCTCCGCGCGGTTCACCGGATCATCGGGGCGAAAGGTGAAGTCGTCGTAGCCTTCGACGATCTGTAGCCGTGCCGCCGTGTAGACGACCCGACGTCTCTGTCGATTGGCCGCGCTCTCGTGCGGTCGGGCGATTGCCGGGACATCACTAAAAAGGATCGTCACGCCGGTTTCGGTGGTCTCCGTATCCAGTGGCAGGCAGCTGCTCAGAAGTGCAAGCTTGAGGAGCTCGAAGCGACTGATGGACCGGTCGGGAAGGAACTCGCGCACGGAACCATCTCCGTACCCGTCGGCGATGCGGGTGTACTCAGGCAACACTTTCGTTTTGTGAAGACGCAGGATGTACTCCTGCGCCCAGTGATCTGCAATATCCAAGAAAGAGACAATCGGTTTCGCATAGAGCAGACAGGCGTTCTCCTCCGGGTCCGTCCCCTGTGCCACTTCTTCGCCGTCCGTAACACCGTCACCGTCCGTGTCAGCGACATTGGGGTCCGTTCCCTGGATGAATTCATCGAGATTCACGAGGCCGTCATTATCATTGTCTTGAGTCGCCTCGATTGCATCGGTCGTCGAGAGCTTATGTGCCGCTTCATACTCGTCGGGAATGCCATCCTTGTCGGCATCGCGACGGTAGGCGGGATCGAGCGGAAACGGATCGTCGAAATCATTGATGCCGTCTCCGTCCGTGTCGGGGTTGGCGGGGTCCGTTCCGAGCTCCCACTCCGAACCATTGATGAGGCCGTCGCTGTCGAGGTCATAAGTGAAATCATCCTTGCGATCGAAAGGATCACGATTTGCCTGGATCTCCGATCCGTCCGCCTCGCCGCCGCCGTCCATGTCTGCATTAAAGGGATCCGTTTCTCCCTCATCCACCTTGCCGTTTCCATTGCTGTCTTCCTGTAGATCCATGAGGCCGTCCCCGTCGGAATCGATCGTGGATGGACTCACTGCCACGTTTCCACTTGCTGCGTAGGCGAAGGAAAGCAAGAGGCTGAGAAGGATGCTCAGAAGTATCTGCACAATTCGGAGTATGACCTTTTCGGTCATCGACGTCACTTGAGGAAATGTGTTGGCATTGTCTCATCTTCGTCCGCGATCCCACTCCCTTCCTGTCATCGGTTTCTTCCCCGGCGGCTGGAGACGAGCGATGTAGAGCGTGGAATGGACGGCACAGGGGATGGAGACGGTTTCCGTGGTTGGGACGAGTGATGTTTCGAGAAGTTTCACTTCGCGTCCGGCAATTGTGCACCGCACTCCCGGCCACGGCACGAGCGCGCGAACGCGGCGGTCGATCTCTTCCGCCGCCATGGTCGCGGGATCCACAGAGCAGTCCGCCCTCGTGAGCTTGCGGCAGACCGTTGCTTTGGACGCATCTTGTTCGCGGGGTACGAGTGGCTTCTTCAATGTCTCGACGAGGAGCTTCGCACCCTCCTCGCTCAGGCGATTGTGCAAAGTCTGAGCCGTTTCGCGGTCCGAAATGCCGAAGGAGCGCTGTGCGAGGAGAGGGCCGGAGTCCAGCTGCATCGTGACCTTCTGGATCGTCACGCCGGTCTCACGGTCGCCGGCGAGCAGTGTATGTTGGATCGGTGATGCGCCACGCCAGCGCGGCAATAGGGACGGATGCACGTTCACCGGGGCGATCAAAGGCAGAGAAAGAAGCGGCTGTTTCAGTAGTTGTCCGTAGGCCACGATGACGAGGAAGTCCGGCTGCACTCCTTTTGTTTGCGGAGCGGCGAAGTACTCTTCATTGAGATCATGCGGTTGGAAGAGGGGAATTCCTCTGTCGAGCGCGAGAGTTTTGATCGGGGGAGGCGTGACGATTTTCTCTCGGCCGACGGGTTTGTCCGGTTGCGTCACGACGAGATCCACTCGAAACGTAGGATCGTCGAGCAAGGCCTGAAGGGATGGAACCGCGAAGGCCGGCGTGCCGCAAAAAACGACGGAGAACGGACGCTGCATGACGGATAGTGTACACTGAGAGCTCCGTTTCAGCTTTCATCTCATGTCCCATCGCCCTGCCATGGCCGCCTCTGTCATCCGCGAGCTTATCGCTCCCGTCCTACGCGACTGTCCGCAGGAGTGTGGCATTGTCTCCATTACCGAGATCGAAGTGTCGTCTGACTTCGCCCATGCGACAGTATACTTGAGCGCCGTGCACGCAGACGAGAAGGCATTACAATATTTCATATTACGTCGTGGAGACCTTCAGAAACGCCTTGCTGGATGGTCGAGTCATCACGTGCCGATGTTGCGTTTCCGTATTGATCCGCGTTCGAAGCGCGGGAGCCGTATCGACGAGCTCTTGAACGAGGAAACGAGGAGACAAAAACCTTCAGCGTAAGATTTTCGATGTGTTGTCGTGCCGACAACCTGCTACCACGTGATAGTGCGCCTCTTTGCGCAACAGCATTGGTGTTGATGGCGGAGTGCGACGCCCCGTACACTCCACTCCTTTCACTTATTCCCATGTCCGTCAGCAAGCAAGATGCCGATCGATTGCTCGCGCTCCTCACGGAAGCGAAACGTGCCGTCTGCATTTGCCATCGCAATCCTGATGGAGACGCTGTCGGAGCGCTTTTGGGTTTGAGTTTGCTCATCGAACGATCTTTACCGGAGCTGACCGTGAAGGCGTATTGCATCGATCCCATCCCCCAAACATTCCAATTTTTACCCGCTGCTGCACGTGCAGTGACGGAATGCGCGCTCCTGGAAGGCGATGTCCTTCTTTTCGTGGATACGGCGGAACCGAAGCTCACGGGCCTCCATGAGGTGCATCCGCAGCTCTTCGATGGATCCTTTCCCGGAGTGGATATCGATCACCATCCCAGCAATCTGCGCTTTTCCACGGCGAACATCGTTATACCTGATGCAGCATCGACATGCGAGATTATCGTGCAAATTGCCGATCAACTCGGCTGGAAGATCGATGGAGACATTGCGACGTGTTTGCTTGCCGGCGTGTACACCGACACGGGCGGACTGCTCCACAACAATACGACAGCAATTGTCTATCGCACCGTCGCGCGCTTGTTGCGTGCGGGGGCCCGGCAACAGGAAATCGTACAGGCAGTGTTCCGTACGGCACAGATGAGTACGCTCAAACTCTGGGGTCGCGTGCTCGAGAAAATCACGCTCACGGAGGAAGGAGGCGCCATCTCAGCTGTAACAGAAGGGGATTTCCGTGCCACGGGTGCTCACTACTCCGAGCTTACGGGTGCGATTGACTATGTGAATGCAGTGCCCGGCATGCGTTTCTCTCTCATTCTCTCCGAGCGCAATGGAACCGTGAAGGGGTCGTTGCGAACGTTGCGTGACGATGTGGATGTCTCCGAAATGGCAGGGAAATTCTCCGGTGGCGGTCATCGCAGGGCGGCAGGATTCTCACTACCGGGCAAGCTTAAACCGGAAGTGCGCTGGAAAGTGGTGGAAGATACTCCCATCTCCTCTCCTTCTAATTCTCGGTCTCCTTCTTCTTCCGCGACTTTTCGGGAGGTGTAGTTGCCGATTCTGTTGATGCTTCTGCTTCTGCGGGTGCATCCTGCGACTTTTTCTTCGTATCATTCTGCGGAGCGGTTGCCTGCATGAGCGTGGCGTTCGCGATGGCTGCAACATCTTCCGCCTCCGTCACTTTTTTCGTCTCGGGAGGTTTCGCTGGTTCCGCCGGTGCCGCTTCGATCGGTGGGGGTTCCACTTTCGAAGGCGAGATATCCTGATCTTTTACTGCCTGTTGTGCATCTTCCTCTCGCTGAAGGGTCGTGGCTACTTCGTCAGCGGTCACCATCTGCTGTGGCACCGGTGGAGCTTTTTTCTCTGCCGCTGTACGTTCCTTCTCAAGCTTTTCCTGCTGCTTATGAGCGAGAATGTCCTCCGGTTTTGTGGAAATGATTTGCGCCTCCTTCGGGCTTGCGACGATCTGAATGGCCACGTGACGATTGCCGGCAAAGAAGAGCCCCTGTCCCACGTCGGAGTTGAGGAGCAGGTACTTCTCTCCTTCAGTGAGATAGAAGATTTTCTGGAGATTATCCACGGCGGAAGCGGACTGTTTGAGGAGAATTTGCAGCGATGAATTCGTAATGATCGGTTTACCGTACGGAGAATTCACGAAATCCTCGACGTCCTGGGTGATGGTCGTGATGCCGAGCCAGTACTTGCGTGCGCGCTTCACGAGACCGTAGAGGAAACGTGCGGAGTCTTCGTACTGGATGAGGTTCCACGCCTCGTCGATGACGAGCATGCGTTTCTTGAATTCGGCACGGATGCGGTTCCAAATCAGATTGATGATCACAAACATGGCGATCGGGCGGAGCTGATCCTCAAGGTCGCGGATTTGAAAAACAACCATCTGATTATCGAGCTGGATGTTCGTCTGTTGGTCGAAGAGACCGGCATAGCTGCCCTCTGTGAATTTGGAGAGTGTCATGGCCATACTCTCGCCGCCCTCCGTGGTCTCGAGCACGTCCACGAGATCGTGGAGGGTCGGTGGCATCTTCGTCGCAGCATCTTCGGTGGCGAGGGTGATGCCCTTGAGCGCGTAGGTGTCGAGGATTGCTTTATCGAGGATGCCGTCCTCGGCCGGTGTGAGTGTTCCCAACATAAGCTTGAGCAGTCCATGGAGATTGATGACGGCCGCACGGAGAGTCTCACCGGGCGTCGCTTCATCGCCGCGCACGGATTTCGGTAGCTCGAACGGGTTGATATGATTCGAGCTCTCCAGTGAGATGCGGAAGTATGTTCCGCCTACGGTTTCGCACAGCTCGCGGTATTCGTTCTCCGGGTCCACTACGTAAACTTCCGTATCGAACATGAGCGAGCGAAGGATTTCCAATTTGATCGTGAAAGATTTTCCCGCTCCGGAGGTGGCGAATACGCTTGCATTGGCATTCGGCAAATCGAAGCGATCGAAAATGACGAGCGAATCGTTGTGACGATTGATGCCGTACAGGATACCGTGGTCATCCGTAAGATCGGAGCTGGAGAAGGGGAAGCATGCGGCCAACGGCGACGTGTTCATATTTCGGTTGATCTCCAGTTCGTCGATACCGAATGGCATGGTGGAGAGCCAGCCGTGCTCCATCTGCATGAAGGCCGGTTTCGTGATGATGAGCTTTCCGCCGAGGAGGGATTCGACATCCGTCTCGAGCTTCTTGAGTTTTTCCTCGTCGTCCGAGTAGATGGTGAGATAGAGGCCCATCTGGAAGAGCTTCTCGCGGCCGCGCGCGAGCAGATCACGCAATTCCTCTGCGTCCTGGAGCGCCGCTTCGAGCGCAGGGTCGCGTACGATGCCGCGTTGCTCGAGCATGCGTACCGATGAACGCATTTCCGTCACCTTCTTGCGCAGCATTTTCATGATGACCTTGCTGTTTGCGGGGTAGATAAATTGGCAAATGTTCATGTGTGCGTCGAAGTTGATCTCTTCCGAGAGCCAGTTCGGGTAGACGTAGTTCGGCCAGTTTACGGTGTAGAGCGTCCGAGCGTGGAGGTCATTCAAGACGAGCTCATTTGGTTTTACGATCATCCCGGCTGGTGCGATAATATCGAGAGTCTTTTGGAGGCCTTCTTCGTAGAGGCGGATGGCTTCCTTCTCCTTCTCGGAGAGCTGACGTACGGCTGTCTTTTTCACTAATCCTTTCAGGGTCTTCTCTGCCGTGAAGTGCAGACCCAAGAGGTCATCCATTGCAGCCAGCATGACTTGTGCCAGTTTGATGTGCGTCTTCATCGCCGGAGTCGAAGGTTCTGAAGGCATAGAAATCCTTTAATTCTAGCAGAAAACAACGATTCGATCAATACAGCCGAACAGTGCCTTGTTCTGCGGTCAATCTTTACTTTCCCTGCTGCAAGATGCCAAGATTCTCGATTCCGGGGACCTCCACCACTTTGAGGCCGGCAATGAGGATTTCCCGGTTTGCCGAGATGGCTTTCCAACGTTCCTCGCCCACCTTGAGGAGTTTCGTATGAAGGTCGCGGATGCGGCGAGCTTCTTTCTCCAAGCTCTCGGTTTCTGCGACGGTCTTTTGTGCCTTCACAAGTTCCTGTTGCTTCTCGCCGACGGCAGAGTAGTCCCCCGCTTTCATTGCTTTGTTGAGGGTACGTTCTATTTCATAGGCCACATTACGTTGGTCTTTGCGTAGTTTTCCCAAGTCATCGAGCTTAATCTTGAATTCATTTACCTTGGCAATAATGCGAATATTGAGTGCTCCGAGTGACTGAAGATAGGTATCGAGGAATTCCCTTCGGTCAAGCGAACGATTGAGTGTATCGATAATATTCACCTGAAGGATGGAGCCGTACTCCTGCAAAAGGGCAAATGTTTCGTTGGAATCGATGCTAGTATCTGCACGGAAGATCGACATTTGAATGTCAATGGAGCGGAGAGCCGCTTGCACCTTGAGAAGTTTTCCTTGGGAGAGGTAGAGCGAAATGAATGTGCCAAGCGTCGCTCCCGGTCGACTGATGGTTCCCAAGGTGGTGGTGGCGGCCAATATGGCAGTATAGGCTCCACTCTTGGCTCCGGAGACGAGGAGAGCGGTTTCTGAGGACCCACCTCGCGCACATCCGCCGAGAATGGTGAGGATGGAGAGAGCCGAAACGAGGAAAATCCCTCGATTTTTCATCTCTCCATTGTACAGTTTTTCGCTGCTGGAAGCAAGATACGTCAAATACGGACCCTTGAGCGATCACAAAAGTTGTTAGGGGGTCAATAAGGGCAAAAGTGCATACATTTTGTGTTCAAAACATGAGTAGTTTCTGTGAGCAAGATAAAATTTTGTATTCAGGTGGAATAGCCACTTTCTTTTGGTACAGTTGCGTCGTTTTCTGAGTATCAGATTTGTTCAATGTTTGAATTTTTGTCAGAGCGGGCACGGGATATTCTTCAATGCACTTTTGGAGTCTCTGTTTCATCTGTGGAATGGGTGTATGCAGACCGAGAAGGATTCGGAGATTGTTCGACATCTATTGCTCTACAGATAGCCAAAAAACTCAATCTCAAACCAACGGAAATTGCGAAGAAACTTGCGGAGCAATTGCGGGGGTTACCGGGGGTGGAACGGATCGAAGTGGCAGGGGTTGGATATGTGAATATCTGGCTCACGCCGGAGGCACTCCTTACGGAATTGCGCATCACCGAGAAGGCGTGTGTGCCGGAGCCGGTCCGGAAGAAGGAGGGTCCTGTGATCATCGATTACTCCCAACCGAATATCGCCAAACCGTTGGGGGTGCATCACATTCTCTCCACGGTCATTGGCCAGTGTCTCTGTAATCTTCACCGGCATCTCGGCTACACGGTTGTGGGATGGAATTATATCGGAGATTGGGGGACGCAATTCGGAAAGCTGGCCATGGCATGGGAGAAGTGGGGCAAGAGCAAGCCGGTTGAAAGGTACACGTTGGATGAGCTTCTGGAACTCTACGTGCGATTCCATGCGGAGGTGGAGAAGAATCCTGCGCTGGAGGATGAAGCTCGTGCGGCATTCTTGAAATTGGAACAGGGCGATCGTCATTTACGCTTATTTTGGGAAGGGGTTCGCAGTGTAACGAAGACCTCGCTTGCAACGATCTATGAGCGACTCCACGTGCATTTTGATACCGATATCGGAGAGAGCTTCTACGAAGACAAAATGCAGCCCATTCTTGAGGAGGGGAAGAAGAAGCACGTCTTCGTGAAAGGAGAGGGAGGAGCACTCGTCGTGCTGTTCGAAGAAGAAGAAAAACTGCCCCCCTTCCTCGTGCAGAAGGCAGATGGTGCCACCCTCTACGCCACCCGCGATTTGGCGCAGATTCGCTATCGCGTCGACACATTTCATCCCCAGGCGATTCTGTACGTAGTCGATGTGGCGCAGCAACTCTATTTCCAGCAGCTCTTCGCCGCAGTCAAGCGTCTCGATTGGAAGCTCCCGCAGCTGGAACATGTGGTGTTCGGTCGCATGCGGTTCGCCGAGAAGTCCATGAGCACTCGCAAGGGGACCGTCCTCAAGCTGGAGCATGTGCTCGACGAGGCTGTCGAGCGTGCGAAAGAGGTGATCGCGGAGCATCGGGATTCGATCCAAACCGACGACGAGGGGGCGCTTGAGGAAATGATGGGAACAGGTGCACTTGTCTACGGCATCTTAAGCCAGAACCGCAGGATGGATTTGATCTTCGATTGGAGGAAGGTACTTGCCCTCGAGGGGAACAGTGCACCGTACCTGCAGTACACACATGCGCGAGCACGATCTGTGTTGCGGAAAGCGAATACGAAGGTTGATGCACTCCCGAAGGATGCAAAAGCGTTCACCGCATCCGAGCGTGTCCTTGTTGGTGTGCTCCTCGGGTTCCCGGAAGTTTTGCAGGAGGCTTGTGCACACCGGATGCCTCATATACTTGCGAATTATTTGTATCGCCTGTGTCAGGCATTCAATGCGTTCTACAACGTCGAGCCGATTTTGAAAGCCTCAGAGCCGCTGCGCAGCTTGCGCCTTTCCCTCACATCCCTCGTTGCAACCGTTCTCAAGACGGGTGCTGAACTCCTCACTCTTCGCGTTCCCGAACGCATGTAATTCTTTTTCCTTTTCCGTCATCATGGCTCGCTACCGTGTCCGCCGGCGCTCCGGCATCACTTCTGTCCGTCCGCTCGTTTTCTTTCTTATCATTGCCTCATTCGGCATCCTCTTTGCAGGGTGCGGACCGAAACGCACCGTGGAGGAAGTACAGCAGGACGATTTTACATTTACGGCGGATGATGTGGCGCGCTATAAGGAATTGGCGAGGCAGGCCGAAGGCGGTATAGACGGTTCGGGTGCGACCTTGAGTGGACAGACACTTCTGCGTCTCGTAGGTGTCGAGCAGGGGTCCTCGTCTTCTCAGACTGTTCTCGATCTCATGACGGCGCAGGAGTACCAGGCCATCCGCTCAGGACCGGCGGCCATGGGAGAGGATCTCTATCGTGTCACAAATGAGTTTGTCAATGTTCGCGACTCCGCACGTATCACTGCGGGGACCACCGGACGCCTTGTACGGGGAGATGTTTGCACCGTCCTCGATTTCGTGGATGCGGCATGGGCGCACGTGAAGCTCTCCGGTGGTCGCGAAGGATTCGTAGCGCAGCGATACATCGCCAAGCTGACATCAGAGGCCAAGCTTGCGGAAGAAAAGGCGAAGTACAAGGATCAGTATTTCGTTGATTTTGGCTTCCTCAACGTGCGCAAGGCTCCGGATTCCGGGGCAGAGAAATTGGGCGAACTTCCGGGGCAGGCAATTGTACGTGTGCTCAATAAAGATGATGTGTGGGCACGCATCCCGTTTCAAGGAAAGGAGGGCTACGCGGCAGTGCAGTACCTCAAGCCCTTTCTGCCGAATTTCCTCGTGCGGCAGGAGGACTTCACGTTACCGATTCTGCATTACAACGTGTCGCAGGAAGGGATACTCGATGCGCTTACGAAGCATGTCGCGGCACTGCGGAATGATGGCATAAAGCTCATCACACTGCGGGATTTCCGCACTCTTCTTCTTGAACAAGAGAAGCGCGATGTGCGTCTTGAGCCCAAGACCGTGGCGATCGCGTTTTCCGGCATCACGCCACTCAATGTGAAGGGCCTTTCCGATACGCTCACACAGCTGAATCTTCGGGCGACGCTTTTCTTCGAGACGAAACAGATCGGTATCACGGGCATCACGGAGAAGACGCTCCTTACATTGATTGCCAATGGCCAGGATCTTCAGTCCGCTGCGCACAGTGGAGATGATTTGCGCTCGCTTACCAATGCACAACTCGCACTTGAATTCGCTCAGAGCCGTCAACTCATCGAGCAGTACACCAAGGAGCCGGTATTCGCAGTCGCCTACCCGTTCGGAGGCGTGAATAGCCGTGTGGAAGCGCAGGCGCTCTCGGCTGGTTATCTGCTCGGCGTCTCGGCGGCACAGCAGCGTACTTTCAAGCGTGCGGATCTTCTCAAGCTTCCGAGCTTCGCAATCGGCGCATCGGTTTCGACAGAGGATGTTTTGGGTCTCGTGAAGGGGCAGTAGAGGAACGAAGATGCAATGATCTTTACCTGATCAACCCCTTGAACTGGTTGAGCAGGGAATCAGAACCTTTCTTCGTGACCACTTCGGCTTGAATGGCTGCCTGTTCGGCGATCTTTTCCAAGAGCTGATCGCCGTACTTGTAGACGTACCAGATGCTTCCGAGCAGCACGATGATCGGGATAAGACCGAGAAGTCCTCTGAAGAATCCTCCGATCGTGCGGAGGCGGTCGCGACTATCGAGGTGGCGCAGATGTAAGAGGATCTCATTCAATTTGTCTTCGATGGTCGATGGAGATGGGGGTTTCAGCATGGGAGGAGCATAGCTGGTCTTGTAGATGGTCGGAAGGGGGCCGTAGCCCACAAAAAGCGGAGGTAGGATTAGAATCCCCTCCGCCACTTGCGTACCTGTTCGATGAGTCTCGTGAGACGGTAGAGCGGATTCAAGGGGATATCTATACAGTGTACGAGGTCGATCTTCGTCCCTCCGAAGCCCGTCTTGAAGAGAGTGACGCCAAGGAAGGGGTGCCTGATCACCCCTTCGGGTGCGATCCCCCAGAAATTGTAGATGTGGTCGCCGCGCCTGATGGCGTCCGTAATCGCTCGCCATTGCAGGAGGTAGCTGGCGGGGATTTTTGCGTGCTTAAAGGAACTGGCGCCGTGGTGGTAGCTCGTCTCACCGAATGTGTGTATGTGAATGGAGGAGGCGATCACTTCCTTCTCGAAGCGTGCGAGGTAGACTGTGCACTCTCCGCGGGCGGCAAAGAGTCGAACCTGCGCACGGAAGAAAGCATCGGAGTACGGTGTGAATCCATGGCGCTTGCGTGTCTCCTCGTGAAGCGCGATAAAAGTTTCGACGTCGTTTTCTGGATCTGCAGAGGCCACGATCTCAACGCCGTCGCGTTCCGCTCTGCGAATCAGGTTGCGAGTGGTTTTGCGCATGTTCATGAGGAGCTCATCTTCTGTGGGTACCGTCGCGGATTCCAAGATCGCGTGTTGAACAGACCAAGGATCAGGGTGACGGAGGGGTAAGTACCACACGTGCTCTGCGAGCAGGTGAAGGGGGGAGGGAAGAGTATTCGGAATATCAGAATTCGGTTCTCGGAGCCAGAAAGGACTCAAACGTATGAAGGCGCAGCGTTCGAGAGTTGCGATTCTTCTCAGTTCTCTGAAGAGACTATCGAGACAGGATGTACGATTTGATTCTGCGAGCTTACTGCTCATGATCGGGCCGTAGTGCACAGCGAGATGCCTGCCACGCCGTGCCGGAACAACGATGGCTTGGCAGATACCGGCGATCTCGTCGCCTTCGTGCACGACGAGACGCACGGGGTCCTGGTCGATCGAACGGTAGACTTCGCCCATCGTCCAGCTTTGGAGGAACGGATGGAACGTTTGTGTGCCGAGAAAGGCATCCCATGAACGTGCGTCGTTGGCTTCGGAGACGGTCATCCTCTCTATCGTAGCCGTATCACAGGAGCGGATCGAGGATTTCGGTGAGACGCTTCGCTTGTGCGAGAGTCATCGTCGGATGAGTGGGCAGGGTCAGGATCTTCTCGCAAGCGGCCTCGGCTTCGGGATCGCTCTGCGGATCGTAAGCAGCTAGCAGGGGGTCCGCCGAGGGCGGGCAAACCACGCAGGTGGTCCAACCGTCGTCCAAGTGGATGTTTTGGCGCTTGAGTGAGCGGCGGATGCGGTCGGCATTCTTCGTGAACAGGGGGAACTTCTGGAGGGGGAGGTCCTTCGAAATGCTTGAGAGGAGCGACCAACCTCGCGTACGACCTTCGGCGAGATAGAAGCGCGTGAGCGAGCGTCGGTGGTCGTTGATCGAACGGAGATGGCGGAAAGCATCGAGTGCGAGAGTCGCGCACGCATTGGGTAGGCGAGTGAGGAGTGGGGACATGTAGCCTCTCTTCTCTTCGCGTTTGAGGATCGGTACGAGCAGGCCCAGGAGTTGCGTGCATTTCAAGAAGATTCTGCCGAGGCCGATGGCAAACAGCAATCGGGCGATGAAGTACGTGAGAGGGTAGGCAAGCAGACGACCGATGTGGAGGATGGAAAGGTCCGTAGCTCGTTGTTCTTCCTCTTTCAGGCGTTGCGATATATCCGATTTACGCGAGAGGATGGCGCCGCCTGTGATACCCGAGATGGCCTTGTCCCTGCCGAAACTGAAGAAAATGAAATCTCCGTGCGAGCCGATGGCTGACGGGCCAGACGGATCGGGCATGACATGCGCGCAATCTTCAATGAGGATGGCATGATGCCGGTCGCAGAGCTCGCGCAGCGCGGAGACATCGGACGGGATGCCGAAGGTGTGCTGGCAGATGACTGCGCGCGTGCGGGGAGTGAAGGCATGTTCGACCGCATCCACGGACATATTCAGCGAATGGTAGTCGATGTCGACGTAGACAGTCACCGCGCCGGCGGCGTGGATGGCGTTTGGGAGGACGACACACGTGTAGCCTTGGATGATGACTTCCTCGCCGGCTCGCAGATCGAGGGCCTTCAGGAGCGCCAGCAGCGTCTCACGACCGGAGGAGAAGAGAAACGCCTCGGCATGGAATGTATCGGCGAGCGCATGGCGCAGATTCTCCACTGCAGCTCCGCGCTTCCATCGGAACGGAGTGAGAATGAGAGCTAAGGATCGCAGAACGGTACGGAAGGTAACGTGAGGCGCGAACGTATGGTGGATGGGAGCGTGCAACATCATGGAAGGAGGCGGGCAATGGTTGCCTGCGGGATGCGCCCCACACAAACGAGAAGCGATCCGTGTGTAACTTTTTGGCTTAAATTAGATAAAATTTCGACACTCCTGCCGAAACCCTTCGTGAACGGTCGGGCACTTGTGCGATTGAGGAAGATCACTCGCTGGAAAGTTGGAGCGGCAAGCGAACCCAGTTCCTCGTGCGTACGATCCAGCTCCTCGCCGAGCTCGATTAAGCCGCTGAAGAGAAGGATTTTGCTCTCGGCCGGCTGACCGCGTGCCCACGTGATGGCGGCTTCGACGCTCGTCGGCGATGCATTGTGCGTATCGTCGAGGATCGTTATGCCGTGATCTTCGCGCACCGAGAATGTGTGGTGCATAGGAGAGAAGGTTTCCAGTTTCTTCGCGATGGCCCTGCGCTGCAAACCAAGGGATTCCGCCACGGCGATTGCGAGAAGGACATTGGTCACGTTATGCGTGCCGTGGAGCGGTAACTGGAAGAGGGTTTGTCCGACACGGAAACGAATGCCCCCTGTTGTCTCTTCGATCTCGTATGCCTCGACATCCGCCGGACCGCCCGTTCCGATGGCAGTGACCGGGCAACTGCAGCGATCTTTCAGATTGAGGCAGAGTGAACAGTCTGCATTGAGGAATGCATGCCCATTATCCGGAAGGGCTTCGAGAAGCTCGGCTTTGGCTTGGGAGAGCGCTTCTTGAGAACCGAAAAGGCCGATGTGCTGAGAGCCGATGAAGGTGATGATGCCGATAGTCGGTCGGATGACGGAGGCGAGCAGACGAATCTCCCCGCGCCGATAGGCTCCCATTTCCACGATGAGAATCGTGGTATCCGGATGGCGAGGCAGTTCCCGGGTCATCCACTGCGCGACGCCCATCTCCGTATTTACATATGTAGGTGTCGTGAGAGGGTGGTGATCTGCGAGGATGTGGGCGAGAAGTTCCTTGGTCGTGCTTTTACCCACGCTTCCGGTGATGCCGATGACAGTAAGAGCGGCGAAACGATTGCGCATCATGCTCGCACGTGCGAAAACGCGATGCTTGAGGAAACGGTCGATCGGCCACCACAGGATCCATGCGACGATCAGGGCAAGGAAGGATAGGAGCGGCAGAACCGGAAGGGTGACCGGATTCATAAAGAATGCTGCCGCAAGAATGATGACGAATGCAGTCACACAGAGAGTGATGGCCTTCTGTGTCCAGACAGGGGAGGGTTGTCGACGTGTGGAAATTTGTACGGCGCTGAGGGCAAGGAAAGCAATGAGAGGACTTGCTGGCCAGAATTCCTTCGGGAGGATTCCGGTGGTGTAGAGTGCGCCGAAAAGGATAAAGAGAAGCGGTCGGAGCGTTCCGATGGCCTGACGGACATATCCTTCGCACCAGAGATGCTCGCGCAGGCGATCGATGCGCCACTCCTTCATTTGCCAGAGGGCAGCGAAAGTAAGGAGCGGCGAGATGGCAGCGAGGAGAGTGAGGCCGGAGAGAAGATGGGAAGAAAGCATAGGGTTTAGGACATAGGACTTACAGTGAGATGTTTGCGGATCACAGTTGCAATCTCTCGTGCATGATCTCTATGGATACGGTGACGAGAGCCCGGGAAGAGGTGTAGGCGACTCCCTCGAATGGCGTTGCATAGGATGTATGCATCCTTGACGGGTGTCATGCGGTCGAGGGTTCCCCAGAAGATGTCGGTGGGTGTAGTAATCAAGTGCAGAAGCGGTCGCACGTCTTCCTCTGTTACTTGCTTGAGCGTCTCACGCATGAGGGGTGATGCCCGCTCATAATCGTGTGAGCCGAGCAATTTGTAGAGGACTTTCCGAGCCGGAGATGCGAGGCTCCTTAAGCCGGGAAGAGAAAGGAGGACACCGCCCGCTTTGGCCGCCCAGAGGCCGAGAACTTCCCGCGCACCTTTACGATGCTTCACACCGGCGGCGGCGCAGAGGTAAAGGTGGGTAATGGAGGAACCGAGAGTTGGTTGTCTCGATGCGAGCTTGATCGCAATCCGACCGCCGTGCGAGTGACCGAGAAGATGGAGAGACGAGGGTATTGAATGGAGTTCTCTCTTCAGCCACTGCGTCACCCAATCGGCATAATCATCTGTCGTCCAGGGCTTCGGCGGTTCGGGTTCCGCGCCGAATCCCGGAAGGTCGGGCGTGAGGATTTCGACGTCGGAACCGGCCAATGCAGTGCGCAGTTCGGTGAAGGATTCTTTCGATCCCCCCCATCCATGCAGGCACAGGAGAACGGGCTTGGTCATGGGGAGAGTATAGAGGATGGAGGGGGAGGCTGTGCTACACTTGAGGCATGGAAAAGATCGAAGAATATGGCGACAGCAAAGGCAATCTCATACGGATCACGCAGGGGAAGGACGGGGTGGATGTCCATGCGGAGATTCGTACGCTCCCGCCGTATACCGGCGGCGCCGACAGAGCAGCGGCGCGGGGATATGCGGGAAGGCATGGATTGCGTCGGGTTTCGTAGCTTGCCTTTGTCACAGTTCGGACTCTTTTCCCTGTCCGGGTCCGTGGCAATTTGCTACCCTCTTGCGCAGTCGCTCTTTCATGTAATGCCACGGTAGCTCAGTTGCCAAGCCCCGCGAAGCGGGGCGTGATCAAAGAGTTCTCGGTTGGTTTCGATCTTTTTCACTTCTGTCTGGTTATGCCACGGTAGCTCAGTCGGTCGAGCACGGGACTCATAAGCACGGGGTCGCCAGTTCAATC
>JAQTSD010000011.1 GCA_028711445.1 Candidatus Peribacteraceae bacterium | reverse complement strand
ATGCTTTCTCGCAAGTCTCATCAACGGCTCATCCGCAAGCGGCGCGTTCGCGCCAAGGTCAGTGGCACGTCCGCTCGCCCCCGATTGGCGGTCTATCGTTCCTTAACTCGTCTCACCGTGCAAATCATCGACGATACGGCAGGTAAGACTCTCCTCGCAGCTTCCACGAAGGAAGTGAAAGGGGGGCCGAATGTGAAGGGGGCTACGAAACTCGGAGAGTTCATCGCAAGTAAGGCGAAGGAGAAGGGAATCACTACAATCGTCTTCGATCGTTCCGGCTACGCCTATCACGGTCGTGTGAAGGCTCTTGCCGACGCCGCTCGTGCCGGTGGATTGAAATTCTAACTTTCCTCATTCCAAGCCCTCCCCTTATCATGCCCAAGTCCTCCCGTCCCGATCGTAAGAAAGGCAATCGCCGCCTCGAGCCGAAAGAGTTTGAGGAGACCACGCTGTCCGTCGATCGTGTTACCAGGGTAGTGAAGGGTGGTCGCCGCATGCGCTTCCGGGCGATTGTGGTTCTTGGGAATAAGAAGGGGAAGGTGGGGATCGGTACGGGGAAGGCCGCGGAAGTGCAAGTGGCCGTCAAAAAGGCGGTCTCGTCCGCACGCAGGGCAATGATGCATATTCCTATCGTGAATGGCACCATTCCGCATACAGTGAATGTGAAATTCAAGGCCGCGCGCATCCGATTGCTCCCCGCACATGAAGGGACGGGCATCATTGCCGGCGGTGCGGTGCGTGTGATTCTCGAGAACGCTGGTGTGCGTGATGTCCTCTCGAAGCGCTACGGCACGGGCAACAAACTCGTCAACGCGCAGGCTACCATGAAGGCTCTCGGAATGCTGCGAGGCGCTCCGGGAATGACGGAAGAAGCTTCCGCACCCCTCAAGGAGACGGAAGCGGCCATCGAGGATTCTGACGCTCTCACACAGGAGCGGGATCGGACAATCGCGGTGCAGGAGGTGGACAGGAAAGATGTGATTGAGGAAGCCTAGAAAGTCCGATTATTTCCAATTCAGTACCCTCCGGAGCCTGTCCTGAGCCCGACGAAGGGCTGGTGCGGCGTCGTGGTGTAGAATTGTTCCATGCGCACAGCTCTCCTCATCATCGCTCAGAAGGATTTCCAGGATAGGGAGCTCAAAGGCGTGCGAGACGCCCTGAAGGTGGCCGGTTTCGACATTGTTCTGGGGAGTGTCATTGCAGGACCCTGCACAGGGAAATTTGGTTCAACGGAGGTTGCGCAGGTGGCATTGAAAGATGTCCAGATTACCGATTACGATCGCATCGCATTCATTGGCGGGCCGGGAGCCGAGGCTCTCGCATCCGATCCTGAGGCGTTGCGCATCGCTTTCCAGACGGCTGCGGCCTCCATTCCACTCGGAGCTATTTGCATCGCCCCGCTCATCCTCGCCAAAGCGCGGGTCCTCTCCGGCCGGAAGGCGACGGTATGGGATTCCGACGGAGTCCAGAAGGCCCTCCTCGAGCGCTACGATGCGCAGGTCACCGGGGATGACGTTACGGTGGACGGCTTGATTGTGACAGGCAGCGGCCCCGATGCTGCGGAAGAGTTCGGAAGGACGTTGGCGACGATGGGGGAGCAGGATGCACAGTAGCGGATGAGAAATTGTGCAGCCGCCTCGCGAGCGTCCTTGATGGAGAGCACGTCGTTGTCGATGGTGCAGTGCGGATGCATCGGCGGCTCGTAGGGCTTGTCGGCCGTCGCAGGGGTGTTGCGCTTCACGTAGATCCAGACGGGGCGGCAGATGGCATCGATTTCGTCGCGTACGGACGCGAATGGCGCGATGACGGCAACGAGCACGAGGAATCCCTGCGTGCGCAGCACGGATGCGAGCCGCGCCACCCGCAGGTTGTGACGTCGGCGGTCTGCCGGTGAAAGCGTCTCTTCCGTGGAGATGCTCGCGCGCATCTCGTCCCCATCGAGAATGAGGATGCGTCGGGAGAGCGGGTGCGTGTCAGTCACATGTCCAAACTGTTCCTGCAAACCTCGTGCGAGCGTCGTTTTCCCGGCACCCATGTTGCCTGTGAGCCAGATGATGGGAAAGAGAGCGGCCATGGTCATTAGAGAGTTTTTTGCGGTGCCAAGGGGTCATAGGACTTGCCCGCTTCTTCGTAGAGCTTCCTGCGGAGGTCGGTGGCGGAAATCGCCTCAGTTGCGCTATCGAGTTCAATCAGGTCATAGCCCACATCGCGACCGATGTACACGCTCATCTTTGCACCGGGGTCGTTGATCGTTTGGATATCCACGCGAGATGTGTCAGGGAACTGCGCGCGGATCATGGCTTTGCGCTTCTCCAGATCAAAGGGGTTCTTCTTCGTCTTTCCCGTATCTCTCAGTAAGATGATGCACCGATCGTTGCGTTCTAGAATGTGTTCGATACATCTGCGGTGGCCCTCATGGAAGGGTTGAAAACGACCGATGAAAACGCCAGTATTCACTTTTGTCAATCGTAGTGAGAAGGGATGAAAAAGACAAGTGAAGATGACGATTACGGTGATCTTTGGATGGGGAGTTGATCGTTTTTCGCTCTGCGAAGACGAAAAACCAAGGAACACTTCCGAAAGATACTCGTCCATCGCCAGCTACGCGTCTGTTTCATGTGATGCAATTGCTCGTGGACGTCCCGGAAATTTGATTCTAGCTGTCGCTCCCGGGACAAACCTGATTCCACTGCTTGAAACAATTGCCTGTGCAAGTTCTGGAGTTCCGACTGCAGCTGTCGCTCCCGGGACAAACCTGATTCCACTGCTTCCATCCATGCTTCGCGCATTCGTTTACATTCCTTATCTGCTGCCCGACGAGTGCGCATTTCCCGCTCAGCCATTTGTCTGCAGAATGGACATGTATGTTCCGTGGCCGGGATAGGGGAGGATGATTGCCTTGCGCAGGTGCTGTCATCGAGCGGTGGCCGGGAAGCGGAGGATCGAGGCATAGATGAAGACGTCCATCATAACTGATAGTTCTCCGCTGTCGGAAACACTTATCCCAGAAGAAATTTGGTGGTATTGCACACTTCAGTACAATTCTCTTGTGGCCCTACTCCTCACCAACGCCATTTTCTACCATGTTCCCAAGACGGGGGGGACATGGGTGCGTCGTGTCCTGGCTGCGGCGGGGATACCCCATAGGGAACTGTTCTGCGATCTGAGCGAGAATATTGCAGATCCACTCTACTGCTTCCACGCCAGCTATCACCACACCATTCTGCCGCAAGACGGGAGGAAGCGTTTCGCGTTTCTGTTTGTGCGTCATCCTCTGACGTACTACCAATCGTACTGGACATTTAAAATGCGTATGGGATGGGACATGAACAATGTGTTCGATCGAAAATTTGCGTGGGAAGATTTCCAGGTGTTTGTCCATGCGGTGTTGTCGGGATGCCCGGGATGGGTCACAAAGGTCTTCAAAGAATATGCGGGGCCTCAGGACTCGCCGGTAGCCGATTTCATTGGCAAGCAGGAAACGCTGCGGTTGGATCTGTTGCGGGTACTAAAATATGCGGGCGAAGATATCGACAAAAATTTTCTCATGCATGCCCCGTCGGAGAATGAATCGTCGGCGATTTCTCAGTGGCAGGAACGGTGTCAGTACACGCCTGCGTTGCGGGAGGCCGTTTGTGAGGCCGAATGTGGAGCAATGAGCCGGTTTGGTTATTGGTAAGGAGACAAAGCATCGCGCACACGCCTTCAATTCTGCCGGCGAAATTCCCCCCGATTCCCTTTACCCATTACATCCTCTCCACTAGGATTTGGCTCCGGGCTTCGAAACTTCGAAGCACACCTCCTTCCATGTTGCATACACTCGCTCCAGCACCGGGTTCCACTCGTCCTCGCAAACGTGTCGCACGCGGCATCTCCGCAGGTGGCGGCTGTACCGCTGGCCGCGGTACGAAGGGACAGCATTCCCGTGCAGGCAAGGGCCGCAGATTGGGCTTCGAGGGTGGACAAGTGCCGCTCATCCGCCGCCAACCCAAACTTCACGGCTTCACACATCCGTTCCGCGTCGAGAACGAAGTCCTGACACTTGCGGCACTCGAGAAGCGTCTCGAACCGGGGGTGTATGATCTTGTCGCTCTCAAGGCCGTGAAACTCATTCATGGTAATCGCCCGGTGAAGTTGCTGGGCAACAGCGTGAAGAAGAAATTTGAATTGACGGTGCATGCGGCATCCGCCGCCGCAAAGGAGCAGGTGAAGAAGGCAGGCGGTTCGGTGCACATTGTTCCGTTCCGTTCCTGACCCCGCGAGCGAAGAACCGTTGCGTTCTTCGTTGTCTCGCCTGAGAATGCCTCTGATCCATGTTCACTTATCTCCGACAACTCTGGCACTCCGAGGATCTGCGCAAGCGCATCCTCATCACCCTCGGTCTCCTGTTCGTCTACCGTCTTACCGCTCACATCGCCATTCCGGGAGCCGATCCCTTTGCGTTGCGGCAATTCCTTGAGTCGCGGGGCGGCGGCGGACTCATCGGCGTCTTCGCGGCTCTCACCGGAGGCTCCATCGACAATTTCTCCATCGTGCTTCTGGGTCTGTCGCCCTACATCAACGCTTCCATCATTTTGCAGTTGTGTACGGTCATTTTCCCGGCTCTTGAGGCGATCAACAAGGAGGGGGTGACTGGTCAACAAACCATCAACCGTTACACACGTTGGGTCTCCGTGCCGCTTGCCTTCGTGCAGAGCTACGGATTCCTCATTCTGCTCAAGCGCGGTGGCGCCGATCTCATTGATCTCTCGTTCCCGCATGTGCTCCTGCCGATGCTTTTCGTCACGGCGGGTTCAGTGATCCTTATGTGGATCGGCGAGCTCATCACAGAGAAGGGCATCGGAAACGGCATTTCCATGATCATCTTCACGGGTATCGTCGCAGGCATCCCTGCGACGGTGAGCTCACTCTTCATCGCGGGGGAGGGGAAGCTTGGTGCCTTCTATCTTTTCGCAATCGTCTCGGTTGCCATGCTCGTGGCTGTGGTGCTCTTCACGGATGCACACCGTCTCATCCCTATCACCTATGCCAATCAGGGCGCGGGACGCGGCGTGCAGGGTGGCATCCCCATCCGCATCAACCAAGCGGGCATGATTCCGATCATCTTCGCCATTTCCCTTATCACCCTGCCAGCGATCGTTGCGCAGTTCCTCTCTACAGCTCCCCGTTTCCAGAAAGTGACGAGCTTCATCGCTCTGTATGTCAATCCGCAGAATCCGAGCATGATCTATGTCCTCCTCTACTTCCTCCTCGTACTCGCGTTTACGTACTTCTATGTGTCTGTGACCTTCCGCCCTGAAGAAGTGGCTGAGAACATCCAGAAACGCGGCGGATTCGTTCCGGGTGTGCGTCCAGGCCGCCAGACGGCCGAGGTGCTTGCCAAGACAAGTAGCCGCCTCAATCTCTGGGGAGGAATCTTTCTCGGCATCGTAGCCATCGTCCCACTCCTCTTCACCATGTTTTCCACCTTGAGCAATCAGGATCTGCTCATCTCCGGGTCGGGGCTCATCATCGTGGTCGGGGTGGTGATGGAGCTGATCCGGCAGATCAATGCGCAGCTCCTCGCGCACGATTACGACAAGCTGGTCTAAGTCGTGAGAGACAAACCTACGGTTTTTCTCTCACAAGCTCTCTTTTCCCTGAGCGGTGTCGCTCCAGCACGGGGCCCACGAGACCCGCGCTTCGCGAATAATTTAGATTTTTCAGTCTTGTGAAGGTGTGTGAGCAAGGTATGATTTGTCCAATGACAGTTGAAGCCTCTTCTTCTGCCGAAACTGATGGCCAAGCAGGCCTTGCTCTTGCGGATTTACCGGTATACTCAAAGTTCGCAGGAGGCGGCAACGTTTATCTGAAAATCGCCCCCGGTACAGCAGTACAAATCCGATTTGATCGGGGGGGAGGTGTGGTGGGTTATGGATCATCCATACCGCTCGATCAGTTTCCAGACGTGCGTTTCAGTCCTATGGACCAACAGCAGGGACTGGCACTTCAAGCTGAGCAGAGGTTGCCAACCGTTGGTCAAGAATTGGCATCATCCGTGCGTCGATGCCGCGGTAGTATTTTGCATTGCCTCTCCCATCGCCTTTCCAATACAGATTAATCTATGGATTTAGTTTTCTTCGGCATCCAAGGGTGCGGCAAGGGAACGCAAGCCAAGAAACTGGCTGCGGAGTTTGGGTACGACATCTTCGAGGCGGGCGGGGAATTGCGGAAGATTGCGGCAGCAGGATCGTCTCTCGGAGAGACGGTGAAATCCTTCATTGATGTCGGCAAGCTTGTGCCGTTCGATATCATCATGCAGGTGGTAAAAGAGGCAATCGGTAAGCGCGCTTCCAAACAGAAGATCCTCTTCGACGGCATCCCACGCGATCTCGATCAGATGCGCTCCTTCGATGAGATCATGGATACAGCCGGTCGCACATTTCGTTGCATTGAATTCATGCTCGATGAAGAGACATCCATTGAGCGCATTCTCGGCCGTGCCAAGATCGAAGGGCGCAAGGATGATGCAGATGAGGCGACGATCCGGCGCCGCATGAAGACATTCCACGAGAAGACACGTCCAGTCGTCGCGCGTTATAAGGAGCTTGGCAAACTCACGGAGATTGCCGCATCGGGAGGGGTAGAGGAAGTTTATGGGAAGCTGAAGGAGGCATTGGAGCTGAGGGAATAAGGTGAAGTGGAAATTCGTATTTCTTTGATTCTCATGCCATCATATCCCCGTGTCTGATTTTCAGGTCTTCACCGAGAAGGAAATCGCTTCCCTGCGGGAGGGTGGGAAGATTTTGCACGAATGCCTCAAGCGGGTCGCGGGCATGGTTCGCCCCGGGGTGAAGACTATTACACTTGATCAGGAAGCGCAGCGTTTTATTTGTTCTCATCCGGGAGCTATTCCGGGTTTCAAGGGATACCACGGTTATCCCGCCGCTCTCTGCACATCGGTGAATGATGAGTGTGTGCATGGCATTCCTTCGGAGAGAGTCCTGAAGGAAGGGGATATCATTTCTCTCGATTGCGGAGTGCTCTACCACAATTTGTATACTGACGCTTGCGTCACGGTTGCGGTGGGGAGCGTGACACCGGAAGCGCGAAATCTCATGGAGAAGACTTCGCAAGCTCTCGCGTCTGCGATCTCCGTTGTACGGGCGGGGGCGAAAGTCGGCGATCTCTCTGCAATCATCGAAGAGATAGCCAAGAGTGGGGGATTTACGCCGGTCCGCTTCCTCACGGGGCACGGTTTGGGCTCGAACCTCCACCAGTTCCCGGATATTCCCAATAGCGGTAAGGCTGGCACGGGACCTATCCTGCCTCTTTCCACCATTATCGCCGTAGAACCCATTATTTGCACCGGGAATGGCGCAATACATGAAAAAGATGATGGTTGGACCATCATGACTGATGATGGATCAATCTGTGCGCATGAGGAGCATACACTGCTCATTCTCCCTACCGGATGCGAAATACTCACGTAGTGATCTCAATATATTGATATTAGATAATATTTTAAGTATTATGCAATACATTTTGTACTCTCTAGGGAACATTCATGTCAACTTGGCTTGATGATGCGGAGTCTGATCTGTAGGATTTCACGGCATTTTTGCGCGTTTTCTACCTGTGTCTAAGGATGTAATTGAGCTCATTGGCGTAGTGGAAGAAACATTTCCAAATGCTACCTTCCGCGTTCAGATCACCTCTGATCAAGTAAAAGGACATGAGCTTCTCTGCACTCTCGCAGGACGAATGCGCGTTCACAGGGTCCGCATTCTCCCCGGGGATCGTGTGAAAGTGGAGATGACGCCTTACGACCTCGAGAAGGGGCGTATCACCTACCGCTTTCGTTCGGATCAGACGCCGGAGCTCAATGTCCATCCAAGTGCTCCGTCAGCCGCTTCTCCCTCCGCCTCATGAAAGTCCGTGCCTCCGTCAAACCTATCTGCAAAGACTGTCGTCTCGTCATCCGCCGCAGCGGTGGCATGAAGAAGATGATCCGACGCATCGTCTGCAAAAATCCCAAGCATAAGCAGCGCCAAGGCTGATCCTCCTCCCATTCTCTCCTCCTATGATCCGCATTGCGGGTGTTGTCCTCCCCGGCCAGAAACGCATCGTGATTGCCCTTACGGCGATCAAGGGCATCGGTCAACCGCTCTCCGGGAGGATTTTGAAGGAACTCAATATCTCCGCCGATCGTAAGGCAGATACTCTCTCAGATGAGGAGCAGGCACGCGTGCGTGCACGTGTCGAACGCGAAGTGGTGGAGGGCGAACTCACGCGTAAGGTGGCGATGGATATCAAGCGTCTGCAGGACATCGGCACGTGGCGGGGGTACCGCCACCGCAAGAAGTTGCCTGTTCGCGGGCAGACTTCCCGGCGCAACGCGCGTACGAAGCGTGGCAAAAAGAAGACCGGGCTCTCCGGTCGTGTCACTCTGACGAAGACATAATCTCCTCCTCTCTTTTTCTCTCAAATGGATCCCGAACAGAAGAAACCCACCGTCGAGCAAGCCCTGACCCCCGTCACCGAGGAGAAGGCGCCAAAGGTGCGTCGCAAAAAGGTCAAGCGCACCGTGCCGCAGGCACGCGTGTGTATCCGTGCCGGTGAGAACAATACGATTGTGACATTCACGGATCTCGAAGGGAACAAGCTCGGCGGAGCCTCTGCAGGTTTGTGCGGGTTTGCCGGTACGCGTAAATCCACGCCCTACGCAGCCAAAGTGGCTGCCGAGAAAGCAGCGGAGACAGTTGCGGGCTTTGGTATCCAATCCGTGCGCGTAGAAGTGAAAGGGCTCGGGCCCGGACGGGAGCAGGCTATTCGCGGTCTTCAGGGCGCGGGACTCAACCTCGATGCAATTGTCGATGTCACCCCCATTCCTCATGGCGGGTGCCGACCGCGGCGCAGGCGGCGCGTCTAACTATTCTCCCTTTTCCTCTTTCATGAAGTATATCGGACCCAAAGCACGGCGTTGTCGCAGACAGGGAGTGAATCTCTACGGAAGCGACAAGTATGACAAGATTCTCCAGCGCAAACCGCAGCCGCCTGGGAAGTCGGCACGCGATCGTGCCGGTCGCAAATCGCCGTATGCGCAGCAGCTTATGGAGAAACAGAAGGTGCGTGATATTTACGGCCTCTCCGAGCGCCAGTTTGCGCGCCTCTACCATGAGGCGAGTTCCATCAAGGGGCAGACAGGCGATGTTTTTAAACAATTGCTTGAGCGCCGGCTCGACAATGCCATCTATCGTGCCGGATTCGCCCTCACGCGCTTCCAGGCCCGCCAGTTTGCCGGCCATGGGCATTTCATGGTCAACGGGCGTCGTGTCACGGTACCGTCATATCGTCTGAAGCAGGGTGATGTCGTCTCCGTTCGACCGCGATCCAAGGGGTCGCCGGTCTTTGTGACCATCACCTCCGCGCATGAGAAGTATCTCCCTCCCAAGTGGATGCGTGTCGATGGAGGCGCTCTCAAGTTTGAGGTTGCGGCATTGCCCGAACCCGATGCGGCGGAACAAGCCATCGATATGCGCCAAGTCATCGAGTTTTACTCACGAAGCTGATTCTCCACCCCGGTTTCCGGGGTTTCTCCCCTTTCTCTCCACCATTCTCTTCCCTCAAAGCCCATGCATATCATCCAGGAAGAAATCGGTTTGCCCGTCTTCAGCTCGACACCCGTCAAAAAGGGCGATGACACCCATGTGATCTTCACGATCTCACCACTGCCACCGGGATTCGGCATGACGCTCGGCAACGCGATGCGGCGAGCGCTGCTTTCCAGCCTTCCCGGCGCAGCGGTTACTTCCGTACGTCTGAAGAATGTTCAACATGAATACACGACGATCAAGGGTGTCCGCGAGACCGTGGTCGACATCTGTCTCAACTTGAAGCAGCTCAAGCTGCGCAAATTCAACAAGGATGCAGAGGTCGTTACCCTCTCCGCAAAGGGCCCGAAAGTCCTCAAGGCGAAGGATCTGAAGGTGTCATCCGACATCGAGATTCTCGATCCGGAACTCACGATTCTCACCATCGAGAAGGGTGGCCAGGTCGATATAGATATCACTGTGGAGAAGGGTGTGGGTTACATGCCAGCCGCCGAACGGAACAAGAAGCAAAATGAGCCCGGCCTCATTCACATCGATGCGGTCTTCAGTCCGGTGGAGAAGGTCCGGTTCGAGGTGGAGTCGGCTCGCGTCGGTCAGCGCACAAATCTCGACAAGCTCGTTCTTGATGTGAAGACGAATGGCTCGCTCAAGGCCGAAGAAGCCGTGCAGTTCGCCTCCCAGCTTCTCAAGAGCTACTTCGAGTACTTCGGCAGCCCGGACAAGGTAGTGGAGAGCGATTTCATCGCTGACTTCTCGCGTGCAGGGGCGCAGGGACCGCGTGGACCGGAGGACACAGCGCCGGTGAAGGAGAGTTACACACCGATCGAGATTCTCAATTTCTCGCCGCGTACCTTGAATGCCCTCATCAACGCGGGCGTCGGTTCCATCGAACAGCTTACCAAGTGCACGGAAGCCAGCCTTTCAAACTTCCGTGGCTTCGGAGCGAAAGCACTTGAGGAAGTCCGCAAGACCTTGGGCGAACGTGGTCTCTCGTTAGCTGAAGAGAATATCGACTCCTGATTGACAGATGATGATCCAATCTTGAAAATCCCTCCTCCATGCGTCACCGCACCACCCGCTTCCGGCTCACGCAGAAACCAGCACACTCCAAACTGCTGCAGCGCAATCTCGTGACATCGTTGTTGCTCTACGAAGTAGTGCGCACCACGCGCAGCCGCGCCAAGGTCGTGCAGCCCGTCGTGGATCGCCTCATTACGATTGCAAAGCGCAAGACACCGCAGCAGGCCATCCGCGCCATCAATGCCTATGTGACGGATCGCAATGCCTGTCGCAAGATTATGGAAGTGCTTTTGAATCGCTATGCCAAGCGTTCATCCGGCCTCACGCGGGCCGTTCCTGTAGGATCTCGCAAGGGTGATGGCGCGCAGCTGGTGGATTTGAGTCTCATCGATGCCGTGGTGCCACAAGCAGCGAAGGAACGGGAGAATAAGGAGCAGGAGAATAAGGAGAAGAGCGCATCCAAGAAGAAAGCTGTTGTTTCTGCCAAGAAAGCATGAAGACATCCGTTATACCTCCGTCGGCTCCGAAGTGGCATCTCCTTGATGCTGATGGCAAGTCCTTGGGGCGCCTTGCGGTGAAGGTGGCCACGGTACTCCGTGGCAAGCATCGTGCCAGCTACTCTCCACATCAGTTGTGTGGTGATCATGTCATCGTCATCAATGCTGCCAAGCTTGGAATTCATCCCACCAAGCTCTATCGCAAGACATATGTGAAGCATACAGGCTATCTCGGACACATTCACACTGCCTCCTTAAAGCAGATGATGGAACGCGATCCGATCGCCGTTATCGAGCAGGCGGTGAAGGGAATGATCCCAGATAATCGTCTCCGTCCGCAAATGCTCAAGCGTCTCCATGTTTTCGTCGATGGCACACACGGCCACGAAGCACAAAAGCCAGCTCCCCTTTCCCTTCCCTAGAACTATGTCCGCATCAGGAAACAGCCGATCGTACCACTATAGCGTGGGGAAGCGTAAAACCGCCATTGCGCAGGTGCGTCTCTTCGAAGACGGATCCGGTGCCGTGACAATCAATGGTAAGCCCATTAAGGAGTATTTCGCGGGCATCCAGATCGAGAATGCCGTTGCACCCCTGGCCATTGCCAATCTCACGAAGATCGTGGACGTCGAGGCGACAGTGTTGGGAGGAGGGAAGTCCGCTCAATCCGATGCTGTGCGTCATGGCATTAGCCGTGCACTCGTCCTGCTGAATGCCGAACTGCGCTCCAGCCTCAAGCGCGAGGGCTTCCTCCGCCGCGATGCGCGCATCAAGGAACGCAAGAAGCCGGGTCTCAAGCGTGCCCGCCGTGCGCCACAGTGGCAGAAACGGTGAGAATGGATGTTGGAATCTATCGGCGCCCTGCGAATCGCCGTCGTACGACTTGGCAAGTCGAGCGCCCAAAGGGAGTGCCGCATGTTCGACGAATGAGCGAAGTGAATGAGGAGTTTGCGGCACGACGCGAGACGAGCCTCAGTCGTACAGGCGATGAGCATCAGCGCCGAAACCTTTTTGGTGTCACCTTTTTCGGTTACGAAAAAGGTGACAATACTTCGTCCATACATTCATCAGACATGCTCAGGCTACTGTCATTTTCATGTAGTACAGGCTCGCGCCCTGATCGGTATCGAGGATGAACCGCGCATCCACCGTGGAGAGCTGGAGGATGGTCTGGCACATCTTGAGCAGCATTGCAGGCGGAAGGCCGATCCCTTCCTCGAGGCACGTGGCACAGAGACCGGCAGCGTCTTTTGCCTTCAAATAGGGCTCTCCGTGTTCCGAGATCACGCGCTTAAGCGACTCCTGCACTGAGACGATGTAGCTCTCGATGTACGGTTCGAGGTCCTCGACATTGAGGTCGTGCACCTCCGGGAGAGCCTCGACGATATCGAGATCGTTGTGGATCGCATGCGCGATGCAAGCTTCGATGGACATGGGTGTTTGTGAAGAAATCTCATTATTATAGCAAAAATTGGTGAATGGTTCAATCCCTTTAGTTCAATTGCCACCTTTGTCCGGCGACAAAGGTGGCGCCCCGCCCGTACCGAACGTCGGTACGTTCGGGCGGACAAAACGTCGGCGATGCCTCCGCCCCTCCGCTTAAGCCCCGTGCCTCCTCGTCGAACCCCTCCAAGGATTCGGGGTCGTCTCGTCGACAAACCCAGCACCCTTGCTTCGCAAAGGTGCTGGGCGGGGCCTTCCTCTTCACCCCCCGTGGCGTGCCATCCCATCCGATGAAACTATTTTGCGACGAACGCAGTAGCTCCCAGCCATGCCAAATCGAAGACTGCGCGCATGGTGCGGGCGAACGAAGCACTCTCGATGAGCAGGCCCAGAAGTTCTTCTTTCTTAAGGGAGACGATGCCCACGGTATTGCCGAAGATGAGCACTTCGTTCTCGAAAGGGAACTGCTCCTTGTTCACGAGCAGGATTTCGATGAGATTCGGGTCGTAGCGAGGGGGGAGGAATGGATCGATCACGTGGACGCTCTCGGCGGTATTGGGCGAGAGATAGCGCGTTTTGATGCTCTTCTTGAGCCGCGTATGCGTGTAGTCGCGGAAGAAGGCAGGGAAGAACTCCGTGACGGTCTTGAGATTCGTGTAGCCGAGGATCTCCTTCTTGGCGCTCAAGGACTCGGAAAACACGCGTTCGACGCCCTCCTGGCCTTCGTAGAAGCGGATCTTGGGCTTAAATCCGAGCGATCCGGTGAGGGACTTGAGCTGTGGAAGGAGGCTCTTCGCGATGTGCACCCTCTCCAGCGCCAGCTCCTCGAGCTTCTCGGGCTCCTCCGGCGCGAAGCACTTCACACCGTTCTTGTCGTATTGGGAGAGCAGGCGCTTGCGCTTCAGTTTCTCAAGCGTGTGGTAGCACCCGACGCGGTTGATGCCCGCCTTGCGGGCGATAGCCGATACCGGTCCGCCGTTGATTTCCAGTACCGCGAGGTACACCTTCGCTTCTTCATCCGTGAGGCCGAGCTTGAGAAGTTCTGTAATCATTTTGTCATCCCGAGCGGAGTCGAGGGATGGGTGGGAGGGTCATGGTTCGTCTCCGCTCACCATGCTATATTAGCATTGTTGTAGAAAGTTTTCTACAGATTTTAGTATCTAGATTTAGGCTAATAGAAGGCAAAAAATATGCGATTTGACGCCAGTTGTTGGACATATTTGACGCTTGAGTAGACAATGACCCTTGGCGAAAATCCGATCCTCATTAGTAGCTTCACCATTTTTCTCATGTCTGTAAATTGCCGCCACTGCTCATCGGCATTCGTCATCTCAGATGAAGATCTGGCCATGTTGCGTGAACTTTCTCCCGAGATCGGAGGGAAAACAATGAGTCTCCCTCCTCCCACGCTCTGTCCCGATTGCAGGCTGCGACGAAGGCAATCGCACGTGAATCATGTAAACCTCTATGAGAGGAAGTGCGATCTTTCGGGAGCGCAGATCATTTCGAACATCCACCCATCCTCTCCTTACAAGGTCTACGCCCAAGAGGACTGGTACAGCGACAAGTGGGATCCGCATGCATACCAGAGAGATTTCGATTTCTCCAGGCCGTTTTTCGAACAGTGGAAAGAACTGTTCGATGCCGTGCCACGGCCGAACCTGATGACGGGCTACGAGTTCGACGAAAACTGCGACTACACGAATTACGCCGGGAAGAACAAGGATTGCTATCTGATCTTTGATTCTGACCAAAACCGGGACTGCTATTTCAGCTACAGCATAAACCAGTGCGCAAACTGCGTCGGGTGCTATCGCACGAGGAAATCCGAACTTTGCCACGAATGCATCGATTGCGTGAAATGCTACGGTTCGTCGTACCTTCAGGACTGCGACAATTGCGCGGAATCGATGTTCCTCAAGAATTGCACGGGCTGCAAAAAATGTCTGATGTGCAGCAATCTGAAAAACAAGGAGTACTTCATTGAGAACAAGCAGGTATCCAAAGAGGAATTTGATACGTTCCGCGCCATGCTCGGAAGCCAATCGGTCGTGGAGTCCGCGCGCCGGCGTTTCGACACGCTCAGGTTGGAGTTTCCGCAGAAGTATATGCACGGCGTACAGAACGAAGACGTCGTTGGTGACTATTTGGTGAACTGCAAGAACGCCGTTAACTGCTTCGATAGCGAGGATCTGTGGGACTGCAGGCACGTCTTCCAGGGATTCATGCCGTTGAAAAACTGTATGGACATTCACGAATGCGGCGAGGCGGAGAGACTCTACGAGTGCTCCGTCGCGGGATACGAGCTGCATAGCTGCTACTTCTGCAATCATACGCTCGCCAGCATGAGCGATATGATGTATTGCCAGCTGTGTCACCATTCGAAGCACTGTTTTGCCTGCGTCGGCCTGCGTCGCAAGGAATACTGCATTTTGAACAAGCAATACACCAAGGAGGAGTACGAGAAACTCGTGCCGAAGATCATCGAGCACATGCGCAAGACCAAAGAGTGGGGCGAATTCTTCCCCACGGAGACGTCGTGTTTTGCCTACAACGAGACACTGGCTCAGGATTACTTCCCGCTCACCAAAAAGGAGGTTCTTGCGCGCGGATTTCGGTGGTTCGATGAGGTGGAGAAGAAGGATCAATACCTGGGTCCGAAGGTGGAAATTCCGGACAGCATTGATGACGCAACCGATGATATTTGCAGGAAGATACTGACCTGCTCCGAGAGCGGAAAACAGTACAAAATTATTCCGCAGGAACTCAAATTTCATAAGCAGTTACATGTGCCGCTGCCCCGGACCAGCTTCTTCACGCGTTACCGGAAGCAGCTCAAGATGCGCAACAAACGCGTTCTCTACGAACGTGCGTGTGATGCATGCGGCATTACGATCCGGACCACGTATGCAACGGACCGCCCGGAGAAGATATTCTGCGAGAAATGTTATCAAGAATCACTCCAATGATGCGTCCGGTCCCGCGAGCCGAAGGCAAGACATGTGCTTGGTGTTCGACTTCATTCGAGATCACGCCTGAGGACAGAGCTTTCTACGAGAAGGTGTCGCCGGTGTTCAATGGGAAAAAGGAGCTCATTCCGCCGCCGACTCTGTGCCCGGATTGCCGGCAGCAACGGAGACTTTCATGGAGGAACGAGCGCAATCTCTACCACAGGAAATGCGATCTTACAGGCAGACAAATCATCTCCATATACGCGCCGGACAGTCCTCAAAAAGTTTACGATCAGGATGCGTTCTGGGGAGACAAGTGGGATGCAATTACGTACGGAAGCACCTATGACTTCTCGCGGCCTTTCTTCGAGCAGTTTGCAGATCTCTTCCTTGCCGTTCCGAGAATCAGTCTGATCAACAAAGATCATGAAAATAGCGAGTACTGCAATTTCTCGCTCCAGAATAAGAACAGCTACCTCCTTTTCACTTGTTATGGCTGTGAGGACAGCTTCTACTGTAACCGCTCACAGGTTTCCCGGAGCATCTGCGATTGTGCAAATGTCGAGGATTGCGAACTGTGCTATGAAGTTATCGACTCCGATCGCTGCTATCACTGCCAGTATTTGCAGAATTGCTCCAATTGCTCAGATTGTTTCCTTGGCTATAATTTGAGGGGTTGCCGGGATTGCTTCGCATGTTACAACCTTCAGAAGGCGCAGTATCAGATCGGGAATGCCCAATACACGAAAGAAGGATACGAAGAACTCATGCCCAAGCTCCTGAAGGATATGAAGAACGTTCGGAGGAATTTCGAAGAGCGCAAACGCGAAATGCCTCACAAGTACATGGATTGCATCAATGTCGAGAATTGTACGGGCAATGCCATCATCAATTCTCGGAATGCCCGTGCCTGCTACGAAGTCATCGGAGTTCAAGATTGCACGTACGTGGCGAATGCGACATCCATGAAAGACGCTTTCGATGTGAATAATGATGATCGTTCCGAGTTGGTGTATGAGGCCGTGGGCAGTGAGGCGAACACCATGCACTGCTTCGATGACATTTGCTGGTTCGATCACGATATCCTCTATTGCAGCCTCTGTTTTCACTGCAATTATTGCTTCGGATGCACGGGCCTGAAACACAAAAAATACTGCATCCTCAATAAGCAGTATACAAAGGAAGAGTATGAGGCACTCCTTCCGAAAATCATTGCTCACATGCGGCAAATGGGTGAGTGGGGAGAATTCTTTCCTACCAAGTACTCGCCGTTTAGCTACAACGAAACGATGGCTCAGGATTTCTTTCCCCTCTCAGCAGGGGAAGTCACGGAGCGGGGGTGGAAGTGGCGCATGGACAACAAACAGCAGTCATACCTCGGCCCCGAGACCGCAGTACCGGATTCCATCGAAGGAACGGATGATTCCCTCTGTAACAAAATTCTGCGCTGCTCCGTTACAGGGAAACCTTACAAGATTATTCCGAAAGAATTTGTTTTCTATCGGCAGATGGGCATCCCGCCGCCAAAAAAATGCTTTGAGCAGCGAATGATTGAACGCATGCAGCTGCGCAACCCCCGCAAGCTCTGGAGCCGCAAGTGTGCCAAGTGCGGGAAGGTGATCGAAACGACGTACAACCCCGAACGACCAGAGATTGTGTATTGCGAATCTTGTTACTTGGCTACGACGTATTGACATGCCGATTTGTTCCATCAATAGCGGCACAACAAGATTCGCCCTGAGCGGAGCGAAGCGGAGTCGGATGGGCGAAGAGTGTTACCTCGCTTCCGTGTACTGATGTCGAGAACGTGCGCATTCTGCGGCTCGTCATTCTCGCTCCTCGGTTCCGCCGAGGTGGAGTTCTACAAGCGCGTCGATGTCCCCGAGCCGACGGAATGTCCGCACTGCCGCCGCCAGCGGCGACTCATGTTCCGCAATTTCTTCCATCTGTACCATCGGACGTGTGATCTCACAGGGAAGAAGATCCTGTCTGTCTACGACGAGGGGAGTCCTTTTCCTGTGTATGGGCTCCAGGAGTGGTGGAGCGACAAGTGGGATGGTTTTACGTATGGCATTGATCCGGACTTCTCCCGCCCGTTCTTCGGGCAGGTTGCCGTTCTACACCGGACGGTTCCGCGTATCGCCTTCATGAACGTCAATTGCGAGAACTGCGATTACTGCAATATGTCGAATGGCAGTCGCAATTGCTACCTCGTCTTCGGGAATGTGGGGAATGAAGATTGCATGTATGGCCACATCGTCTGGCAGTCGAAGGATTGCTACGATTGCCTGTACACGTATCGGTCGGAGTACTGCTACGAATGCATCGATTGCGTTCAGTGCCATACACTCGCATTCTCCCGCGACTGTGACAACTGCTCCTCGTCGATGTTCCTCGTGCACTGCGTGGGATGCAGTGATTGCTTCGGGTGTGTGGGGCTCAAGGATAAGAGGTATTACATTTTCAATGAACCGCATTCCAAAGAGGAGTATTTGCAGAAAATCACGGCATTGAATACGGGGAATCTACGAACCGTCGAGCTGGCAAGGAAGCGGGTGCAAGACCTCGTCGGCAGAGAAATCGTCAAGTGCTATCACGGCTTCAACTGCGAGAACGTGATAGGGGATTACCTCTATAACTGCAGGAACATCTACGACGGATACGACCTGAAGAACTGCGAGGATACGATGTACAGCGCCACACTCGACAGTTTCTCTGATTCACTCGATTGCAACTTCTGCGGGATCAATGCAGGTGCGCGTGCCGAGCTTTGCTACAACTGCCTCACCATCGGGCCGAATTACCGGCTCATTGGCTGTCATGCCTGTCAGAATGACAACGCAGATCTTTTCTACTGTGATACCTGCCATGGATGCAAAGACTGCATCGGCTGTGTCAGCCTCAAGAAGAAGCGTTACTGTATCTTGAACAAGCAGTACACGGAGGAGGAGTACAGGCGCATTGCTCCGAAGCTCATCGAGCACATGCGCAAAACCGGCGAGTGGGGACAATTCTTCCCGCGGGAACTCTCACCATTCGGCTACAACGAAACCATTGCGCAGGAGTACTTCCCCATGACGAGGGAGCAGGTTCTGGAGAGGGGATGGCGGTGGAAGGAGGAAGGGGAGGAACAGGAGGAGAAGAATTACCTTGGCCCGATTGTGCTTGTGCCCGATGACATCCGTGACATCGATGATGGCATCTGTGACAAAATTCTCCGGTGTGAATCTTCCGGAAAGCTCTACAAGATTATTCCGAAGGAACTTGCGTTCTATCGCACGATGAAGCTGCCGTTGCCCCGCAAGTGCTTCATGGAGAGGCAGCGCGAGCGCTTCGCCCTCAGAAATCCCCGTCACCTCTGGAAGCGGAAGTGCGGCAAGTGTGGGAAAGGAATCGAAACCACCTATGCACCCGAGAGACCGGAGAAAGTCTATTGTGAGGAGTGCTACCTGAAGGAGGTATACTGACTTCCCATGCAGCTCACCTGCCGCAATAGCTGGTGCAAGCGGACCTTCGAAATTTCCGACGAGGAAATCGCGTTCATCGATCGTCTCTCTCCCGAATTCGGCGGGCGGAAGCAGCCCATTCCTCAGCCGGCCCGGTGCCCCGATTGCCGTCAGCAGCTGCGCCTTTCCTTCCGCAACGAGCGGAAGCTGTACCGCCGCACGTGCGACATGACGGGAAAGCCGATCCTCTCCATCTATGCTCCGGATGCGCCGTTCAGGGTCTACGACCGTGACGCGTGGTGGGGAGATGGCTGGGACGCGCTCGCCTACGGTCGTGACTATGACTTCGCTCAACCCCTGCATCAGCAGATCAAGGCGCTGTATGCGGAGGTGCCCCATGTGGGCCTGTACAACACGAATATCGAGAACAGCAGTTACACGAACTACGCCCTCAATCAGAAGAACTGCTACCTGATCTTCGGCGCGGGGGATAACGAAGACTGCCTCTATGGCAAATTCGTGGTGTACTGCAAAGACTGCGTCGATTGCCTGTCGGTCTACTCGTCCGAACTCTGCTACGAGGGCGTGGCTTCGGAACAGTGTTACGGATGCCGGTTCTTCGTGAACTGCCGCAACTGCCGCAACTCAACGATGATCGAGAACTGCTTGGGATGCAATGATTGCATCGGGTGCTTCGGTTTGCGCTCCAAACAGTACTGTATCGGGAACGAGCAGTACTCTGCGGAAGAGTACGAACGCCTGTCCCGGGAGTACGCCTCACTTTCCCATTCCGGCATCGTTCGTCTTCGGGAAAAGCTTTCGGAACTCAAGGCGTCACTGCCGCACCCGCATGCGAACATTTACGCTTCCGAAAACTGCACGGGAGACAGCGTCTACAATTCCAAGAATTGCCTGAATGCCTTTGATAGCAAGAACTGCGAAGATTGCAGATATATCTACTTTGCGCCAAAAACACTCCACACGCAGGATTGCGCGTTCTGCGCTCCGGACGGGGATCGGTTTTGCTACAACGTCTGTTCCACGGTGGATCTGGAGTCGGCAATGGGATGCTTCTACGTCTGGTACGGATCGAATGTGTACTACTCGCTCGAGTGCCATCACAACAACGACATTTTCGGCTGCGTGGGCCTGAGGAATAAGCGGTACTGCGTATTGAACAAGCAGTATACGAAGAACGAGTACGAGGCGCTGGCGGCAAAAATCGCCGAAACCATGCGTGCACGCGGCGAGTGGGGGGAGTATCTGCCTTTGGATCTCAGTCCTTTCGCGTACAACGAAACCATCGCCCAGGAATATTTCCCGCTCACGAAAGAGTCGGCCATGAAGAGCGGGTGGCGCTGGCGCGACGAAGATGAAGAGATGCCGAAGACACAGAAGCAGATCCCCGCCGGACAGCTCCCTGAGGATATTTCCGGTGTTCCCGGTGATATCCTCCATTGGCCCATCATTTGTGAGGCCACGGGCCGTCCGTTCCAGATCGTCAAACAGGAATTGGATTTCTACCGGAAGATGCGGCTCCCCGTGCCGCACTTCCATCCCGATGAACGACACAGACAGAGGATGGCGCGTAGGAACCCTTACAAGCTCTGGAAGCGAACGTGCGCGAAGTGCGGGAAGGAGATCGAGACGACCTACAGCCCTGAGAGGCCGGAGATCGTGTACTGTGAAAATTGCTATCTAAAAGAGATCTACTGAAGCAATTTTCACCCTGAGCAAGCGGAGCGAGTCGAATGGGCGAGGAGTGCTACCTGAAGGAGGTGTATTAGCATGTCATGGTTCGAGACGCCCCGCGCTCGTCATGGTGAGGAGCACGGAGCGTAGCGACGTGCGTCTCGAACCACGAGCGCGGGGCTCCTCACCATGACGAATCTTGCTATACTCCTCTCCGATGCAGCGAACCTGCGCTCACCCTTGGTGCAAGCAATCCTTCGAAATTCACCCGGACGAGGAGGCGTTCCTCGGCAAAATCGGGTTCCATTTCGGCAAGAAGGTGATCCACCCGCCGCTCCCGGTGTACTGTCCGGAGTGCCGGTTGAAAATCCGTACATGCCACCGCAACGAGCGGAATTTCTACCGCAGGCCCGCGACTTTGACGGGGAAGGAGATGATCTCCATCTACCATGAGGAGCCCCTCTGGGGCCCTGCGGATGCCGTCTATACGCACGACGAATGGAATGACGAGAGCCGCGATTACAGCGAGCACGGACGATCTTACGACTTCTCCCGTCCGTTCTTCGAACAATTTGGAGAACTCCATAAGGCCGTGCCGCGCTTGGGATCCATGGTCATCGGCAATGAAAACTGCGACTTCACGGCGGGCACGGGCTACTGCAAGAACTGCTACCTCATCAACTCCTCGGAGTACTGCGAGGACTGCTACTACGGGAAGCTCCTGCAGAGTTGCAAGGACTCTGTGGACTGTTCCTACCTCTATAATTCCGAGCTGTGCTACGAGTGTTTCTCCGTCTTCAAGTCCTACCATTGTGCCTTCGTCGCCTTCTCAGTGAACTGCCGCGACTGTCTCTTCTCATGGAATTTGAACGGCTGTAGCAACTGCTGCCTCTGCAGCAATCTTCACCAGAAGCAGTACCACTTCTTGAATGAGCCCCTTTCCAAGGAGGAGTATGAGCGCCGCGTCCAGGAGTTCCGCGGCTCGCATGCGAAGATGCAGGAGATGTACAGAAAATGGATGGATCTTGAGAAGAAGATGGTCCATCGTCACGCCAACATCGTGGGGAGCGAGCACTGCACGGGCGATTTCATCGAGAATTCCAAAAACTGCCTCGACTGCTATGACTTGAACGAGAGCCAGGATTCCCGGTACGTGATCGTCGGAGTAGCCGTGAAAGACAACTACGACTGCTCGAACATGTACATCAAGCCGGAGCTCGCCTACGAGACGCTCGGGACGATCGAGACCTATTGCACCGCCTACTGCCTCTTCGTCTTCCACAGCGCGAATCTCCTGTTCTGCGAGTACTGCTTCCACTGCAAAGATTGCTTCGCCTGTGTGGGACTCCAGCACAAGCAGTACTGCATCTTCAATCAGCAGTACAGCAAGGAGGAGTACGAGGACCTCGTTCCGAGGATCATTGAGCAGATGCGTTCCCGCGGGGAGTGGGGCCTGTACTTCCCGCCGACGCTCTCACCCTTTGGCTACAACGAATCGCTCGCACACGAGTACCTGCCTCTTTCGGAGAAGGAAGCGCGCGCTCAGGGCTTCTACTGGCGGAAAATCGTGGAGAAGAAGCCGACCGTTTCGAAGACGATCCCCGCAGGAAGTCTCCCCGATCGCATCGAAGACATTCCCGATGATGTGGTGAACTGGGCAATCGTCTGCGAGGTGACCGGTCGCCCCTTCCGGATCTTGAAGCAGGAGTTGGATTTCTATCGCAGGCAGGGGCTTCCCCTCCCGCGTCTGCATCCCGATGAGCGTTACGACCGCCGCCTGCGGCTACGCAACCCCCGTCACCTCTGGAGCAGGAAGTGCGGCAAATGTGGGAAAGAGATCGAGACAACGTACAGTTCCGAGAGACCGGAGATCGTGTACTGTGAAAATTGCTATCTAAAAGAGATCTACTGAAGCAATTTTCACCCTGAGCAAGCGGAGCGAGTCGAATGGGCGAGGAGTGCTATCTGAAAGAGGTGTACTGATACAGCATTGCACTTTCAAAGCCACAAATGTGTCAGTCTGAGCTGGTCGAAGACTAGACCATTTGTAGCACAGAGACCCTTCGACAGGCTCAGGGTGACATGCCTTTAACATTTTATGTAATTTCACACCTTCCTTTCCGGAGGGAAGAGCGTTTCTCGCCGGAAGTAAACGGCAATGAAAAGAATTGTGCCGAAGAGGAGCAGGCGTGTCGGGCCAAGCATTTCCGCTGGGAGCGAGAGGAAGCGCAATCCCTCGTGCAAACCCATCAGAAGGAATATCGCACAGACGACTCCCCACACGCGTCCGGGCCCCCCGGCTACCACCATCATGACATTGAGGATCATAGCGGGGAAACCGTAATCACTGGGGCTCAAGAGTGCCATGTATGGAACGAAGATGACATTCGCAGTGAGCGCTCCGAGCGCGGAAATCAGAAATGCAATCGTGTAAACCCAGCGGCGATTTACGCCTATCGCCTCCGCATGCCAATGATTCTCTGCGAGCGCTTGAAGATTTCGGCGGAGTTTTCCGCGTTCGATGATCAACATGAAGATGATCCAACACACAGCGATCATTGCGCAGAGGAGCGCATAGGCTGGCAAGCTTTGCAGCAGCAGCGGACGGGGGATACCGGGAATCCCCAGTGCTCCGCGCGTGAAACGATCCGAATTCAACACGACGGCAAGAATGGCAAGGTGCAAAGCGATGGACATCACGCCGAGACCGTCGTTATCCAATCGAAGCGAAAGCCAGGTGAGGACGAGGGCCATACACAGAGCACACGCAGCGCCGATGAGAAGGCTCAAGAGGAAGGGGAAATGGAAGAGCATGAACGATGCCCAGATGCCATACGCACCTGCGAGTCCCAACGCCGTCTGACCGAAGTGAAGAAGTTTTCCTCTGCCGAAGACGAGGTTGAACCCCAGTATCGGCGGAATATAGATGCAGGAGATGATGAAAATGTGCAGGAAGTAATTCATGGAGCATTAAGCGGTACGGGTTTGCGAGCCGAACAATCCGGCGGGCTTGAAGAGAAGAAAGAGAATGATGAAAACGAGCGCAACCGTATCCTGATAGCCTGCTGGGATGTAGAAGAGGCCGAACCAGCGAATACCTACAACCAGCTGTTCGAGAAATGCGATGATATAGGCACAGGTCACCGCGCCCCAGAAGTTGCCCTTCCCGCCCGCGATCACCGCGGCGTAGGCCTTGATGGTCAGCGGGAAGGCGAGAAGGGGGGAAAGATTCTGGTCGATGCCGATGAAAATGCCTGCACAAGCCGCAAGGACACCGCTTCCGATGAAGATGAGTCGATGGAGAGTGCCTACGGGGATGCCCAGACTCATGGCTGCAAAATCATTCTGCACGACAGCTCTGAGCTTTCTGCCGAATGCAGTGCAATGAAGGATGAAAGCGAAGAAGGCGAGGAGGAGGCATGTAATGAGAATCAACATGATTTGCTCCGTACTAATACTTGCACCGAGAATTATTCGCATGTCCTTCATGCTCGCGAGGATGCTCCTCGGGCGCTCTTCAAACAGGAGCAGGATGAGTGCATCGAGGATCATGCTGAGACTGATGGTGGTGACGAGAGGGAGGAAACGATGACGTTTATAAAAAGGCCGAATGAAGATCTCAAACGTCATCCACGAGATTGCCGCCCCGATCGCAATCCCCCCCACGATGCTTATCGGCAGTGAAAGACCGACGTTCTGGTGGAGCCACCACGTCGCGTACCCCCCTGCGAGGACCATCTGGCCGAGCGCAAGATTGAAAACACCGAGCGTGCCGTAGACGAGAGCCAGTCCTCCTGCGATCAGTGCCGCGAGAGAACCGGCAATGAGACCGTTACTGAAGAGCTGCATACTGCCTTCAGTTTACCGTAATGTCCGATACATTGACGAATATCCCGTCCTTCACTTCGCGAAGCACGTAGGGGATTCCCCGAATGTCTCCATTCTCATCGAAGGAGACCTTTGCAATTACACCGTCATACGATGACATCTGGTAGAGGTAATCGCGAATCGCTGTGCCATCCGTTCCGGCGGAGGAGATTGCCTGTAAGAGGATGCCCATCACGTCATAACCGTAGCCGCCCCAAGCCAGATTGGCCTGTGGTTCGCCGTATTTTCCGATGAACTTCTCCCCGAAATCCCCGGAGGGGTCCAGAGTCGGGACGTTGATGACTTGGAATCCTTCGCTTGCCTTGCCGATGAGCTTGGGGATCTCGAGACTGTCCCCCAAGTCGTGACTGATGACAAGCTGCTTGAAGCCCTGTTCGCGGAATTGCTGCAGAAGGAGAGCGATGTTCGCCGGGGAATTGAGGTCGTCGACGAGCACGTCAATGTCGGCTCCTTTGAGGCGGGTCAGGAGCGTACGGAAATCCTTGGTCCCCGGATCCACTGTCTCATTGAAGACAAGCGCGCCTTCCGGGAGATCTTTCTTCAGGGAATCGCGAAAGCCAACTGTGAAGTCGGAATTCTCTGCAATGATGGCGACTTTCGTCAGTTCCTTATTGCTAAAATACTTGGCCATGGCTTGGGTCTTGAGAGCATCACTCGGATAGTCGCGGAAAATGAAATCACCGGCCTTCGTCACGTCCGGACTGCTCGAGGAGGGAGAGAGCATCACCACTTTGGCTGCTTCCGCGATCGGCGCTGCTGCAATCGTCTCGGCGCTGCACTCTCCTCCATGGATGGCGACCACCTTGTCCACTTGCACGAGTTTCTGCGCCGCACTTGCCGCATCGGTTGCGTTGCAGCGGCCGTCTTCGGCAATGAGGACAACTTGCTGTCCGGAGATCCCGCCGGTGGCATTGATTTCATCCAACTTGATTTGTGCTCCATGCAGGATGTCTTTACCGAGCGCGGAGACTTCACCGGTCAAGGGACCGATGAAGCCGACCTTGATGGGCTCCGTCGTCGTGGTCCCTTTGCAGGCTGCGAGAAAGAGTGTGAGCAGGGAGAGCGTGAGAAGGCGTTTCATAGGTATTCGAGGGAAAATTCATGGGTGATTGTGCTGCAATACCGATGGATTGACAAGTTCTTCGTGGTGTATTTGTCTCATTGCCACCTTTGTCCGGCGACAAAGGTGGTGCCCCGCCCGTACCGAACGTCGGTACGTTCGGGCGGGCAAAACGCCGGCGATGCCTCCGCTCCTCCGCCCGGCCCTGTGCCTCCTCGTCGACCCCTCCTAAGGATTCGAGGTCGACTCGTCGGCGTCCCACATGCGCAGGACAGCAGGGCCTTCTCCTTCACCGCCCGTGGCGCGCCAGCCCGCTCAAATAGCGTACTCATACAGGTGATATTTCTGCGAACCTACGTGGTCGGATCCGCGCCGAAGTAGATCTCTTTGAGCTTCTTGGAAGATTGCACTTCCGACGGCGACCCTTCCAGCGCCACCTCTCCGACGTCGAGAACGATGATGCGGTCGCAGATCTTCGCGATGAAAGGGAGGTCATGTTCGATAATGAGCACTGTTCTACCTTCTCGCCTGAGGGAGCGAATGAGGTCGGCGATCTGATGTGTCATCTTGGGGGAGACGCCGGCCGTTGGCTCATCGAGAAGGAGGAGACTCTTGTTGCCTTTGAAAGTCCGCGCGATTTCAAGGAGACGCATCTGTCCGCCGGAGAGCGACCCCGCCTTCTTCTTCGCGAAGTGCTGGAGCTGAACCATCGCGAGTGTTTCCTGCGTGGCGGAGCGCAGATCCCCGATCTTCCGTCGTTCATCCGTCGTGAGCGACTCGAAGGCGACAAGGATGTTTTCGAGGAGGGTCATGTCACGGAAGATGCCGAAATCCTGAAAGACCCGGCCGATTCCCTTGCGAGCCCGGAGTGGCGCGGAGAGGTGCGTGATATCTTCTCCACAGAGGCATACGGTTCCCTTCGTCGGCTTCAGAAATCCGGAGAGCACGTTGAAGAGTGTGGTCTTCCCCGAGCCGTTCGGTCCGATGAGCCCAACGACTTCCCCGGCTTGCACTTCCAATGAAATATCCTTGAGGATCGTGTGATCTTGAATCCGCAGCGAGAGATGCGAAACGGAGAGGAGAGGCTCGGCAGTCATGACGTCCAGTATTCCGCATTCCCTTCTTCGTATCCAGTTGTGGACTCTCCGAAGAGAGGCCGCGGGGTACTGGTTGACAAATATTCTTTACATTCTTTTTTCCTACTCTATACTGTCTGCGATGCGTCGAAAAATTCAGCAACTCCTGAGTCTGGCTGGCCTTCGCGAGGAGGAGATCACGTTGTACCTCCTTCTGCTCAAGCTCCATCGTGCGACGATCGGGGAGCTTGCCCAAGAGAGCGGCATACATCTCATGACCGCGTACCGGACGATGAAGCGGTTGGAGAATCAGGGGCTGGTGCAGGCGCTGAAGGTGAATCAGAAGCTCTCCGTGTATACGCCGCTCACACTCGAAGCCCTCATCCAACGATTGGGGGCGAAGGAGCGGGGGATTCGCCGCCTGCAGCTGGCGCTCCAGAAGCTCGATCGGTTCCTGCCGTTCATCGATGCTCACTCCGGGGAACACGCACGCGGCGAGGAAGAACCCATCGAGGTTCTCGAAGGACTGGATGCGTTCCGTGGGGAGTATCTTAAGCTTCCCGATCTCTGCGCTGACGAGTTCCTCTGCATGGGATCCATGCAGAATTATTGGAAAGTTGCGGGTATGTCTGATGAAGCGCCTGAAGAACTGGCATTCCGACATAAACGTTTTAGCAAGAATATGTATTGTCGTGTCTTCAATACGCACTCTCCCGAGTCGGAAACCTTCGCGAAGCGGGACTTGCAGGAATTGCGTACCACCCGGCTGATCGATTCGATTCCCGTGGCGAAGGACTATCTCGGCTTCACGAAGGATTACGTTGCGCACTTCATTTGCGACACAGATAACCCGCGGGTCGTGGTCATCCGTCATCCGGAGCTCGTGAATGTCCATCGCAAGCAGTTCGAACAGCTCTGGGATTCGGGAGTCGGTGCCTGAGAAAATGTTCGCAGGACGGTGAAAATATTTTTGTATGTTGGATGGCTACAGGAAGCCACGATTCATCATTCACATGCAGCGAGTGATGCATTCATTGCATAGTCAAAAGATGTACGCATAATAGCTGCGCATGCAGAAGATCTGCGCACAATGTCGGTCGGGTTTCGAGGTTACCTCAGACGACCTCGCCCTCCTTGAGAAGCTCTCGCCGGTGTTTGCAGGGAAGAAGGAACAGATCCCGCCGCCCTCGCTCTGCCCCGATTGCCGTCAGCAGCGTCGGCTCCTTTGGCGCAATGAGCGCAGCCTCTACCGGCGTACGTGTGATCTGTGCAAGAAGTCCATCATTTCCATGTATCCGGCGGGCAGTCCGTTCCCCGTCTACTGCACCGAGTGCTGGTGGTCCGATCAAAATGATCCGGTCAACTTCGGGCGGGAGGTGAATTTCAGCCGTCCGTTTTTCGCTCAGGTGAAAGAGCTGCAGAACACGGTGCCGAGATTGGCGCTCAATGTGATTAACAACGAGAATTCGGATTTCATCAATCTCTCCGGGTCGAACAAGAGCTGTTACCTCATCTTCGCTGCTGAGTTCAACGAGGATTGTCTCTATGGCTATCAGGTCATCAAGTCCGTGGGTTGCGTAGATACGTCCGACTGCACCGAATCACACTACTGTTACGAAGCTGTTGACGTCGATAAATGCCACACGGCGTTCTTCTGCCAGAATTGCACCAACTGCTCATCGAGCGCTTTTCTCTTCGATTGCAAGGGTTGTACCGAATGTTTGCTTTCCATGAATTTGCGAAACAAACGCAACTACATCCGAAACAAAGAGTACCCGCAGGAAGAGTATAAACGTCTCAAGAAAGAGATTCTGGATCGTATCGCCCAAGGGAAGCTTGCGGACATCCTGCAGGAATTTTCCCGTCTCAAGCAGCAGAGCATCCACCGCGCGCGCGAGGTGGTGAGCTGCGAGAACGTGACGGGGGATTACCTCAAAGATTCGCGCAATCTTCGTCATTGTTTCGATGTTTCGTACGGGGAGGATTGCGCTTACATCTTCACGGGATTCCAGATCAAGGATCTCTTAGACGTCTGCCACACGACGGATGCACAACTCGGATATGAGTCCTTGAGCCTCGGCTACGGTTCCTACAATACGGTCTTCACGCACGGATCCTGGAGCTCTCGAAACCTCCTCTATTGCGACATCATTCAGACGGGATCGGACATGTGTGGCTGTGTCTGTATGAAGCCTGGGAAATACTGCATCTTGAACAAGCAGTACACGAAGGAGGAGTATGAGAAGCTCGTGCCCAAGATCATCGAGCACATGCGAAAGACCCCGTACCAGACGCCCAGTGGCGTCGGTACAGGGCAAGCGGGCGAATGGGGGGAATTCTTCCCGGCGGGGGTCTCTCCGTTTGCGTATAACGAGACGACGGCGCAAGTGTACTTCCCGCTCACGTGCGGGGAGGCTCGGGCACGGGGGTTTGGTTGGCGTGAGGAGACGGATGATGCTGCACAAGTTTCCAAGGTTATCCCGGCGCAGAGTCTGCCTGCCAGCATCAACGAGGTGCCCGATGATGTCCTCCAATGGGCTGTTCACTGCGAGATAACCGGACGCCCCTTCAGGATCGTGAAGAAGGAACTCGAGTTCTATCGCTCTCACGGCCTTCCCGTTCCACACCTCCATCCCGACGAGCGGCACCGGCAGCGCATGATGCTGCGTAATCCCCGTTGCCTCTGGACCCGCCCCTGCATGAAGTGCGGGAAGGAGATGGAGACGACGTATCAGCCTTCGCGCCCCGAAATAGTTTATTGCGAGCAATGTTATCTGGCGGAAGTGTATTGAGCACTCATATGGGGCGCTACGGCCGGCAGGTGCACCTTAAGCGGCCGGCCTGCCCACCGTAGTCCCGCGCCTGCGGGACGAAGGGGGGAGATCGTGTACTGCGAAAATTGCTATCTGAAAGAGATCTACTGAAACAATTTTCACCCTGAGCGATCGGAGTGAGTCGAATGGGCGAAGAGTGCTATCTGAAAGAAGTGTATTAGCATGTCATGGTTCGAGACGCCCCGCGCTCGTCATGGTGAGGAGCACGGAGCGTAGCGACGTGCGTCTCGAACCACGAGCGCGGGGCTCCTCACCACGAAGAATCTTGCTATACTCTCTATCCATGCACATCTGCCCCGTCACCAGCCTCTCCTTCGAGCCGACACCTGCGGAGATGGCATTACGAAAGAAATTGGGCATTGAAGGCGAGCCGGAGCTTCACCCCGTCGCACGCTGGCAGATTCTTGGGGCCTTCTGGCAGCACTGGGCATTGCATAAGCGAACGTGCGACAAGACGGGGAAGCAGATCATCTCGGTTTTCTCTCAGGATTGCCCCTACCCCGTGTGGCACAAGGATGAGTGGATCAAGCATGCGGACCCTCCGCAGGCCGAGGTGGATCTAGGAAAGCCCCTCTTCCCGCAGATGTGGGAGCTTTTTCAGCGTTGCCCCATCCCGCACAATGTGGGAGCCGGGAATGAGAATTGCGAGTACACGGACGACTGGTGGTACAGCAAAAACTGCTACCTCTGCCATTCCGGAGTTCTGTCCGAAGATCTTCGCTACTGCTATCGCATCGATACGATACGCACGGCGCAGTACTGCACATACTCTTTTAAGAGTGAGCGATGTGTGGACCTCATCAATTCCCATCAGTGTTTTCATGTCCTTTTTTCTTTCAACTGCTGGCAATGCAGTGACAGTGCATTTCTCTACGACTGTCGCAATTGCCAACATTGCATGTTCTGCACAAACCTTCGCAACAAGTCATATTGCTTTGGGGATCAACAGCTCACCAGAGGGGAGTATGAGAAGCATGTCGCAGCTTGGGATTTTCGCTCGCGTTCTGTATACGAACAGGCGAAGACAGAGTTTTTCAGGATGCTTCGAAAGAGCGCTTGGCATCGCGCTCTCTTTATCGATCGTTCACAAAAATCGTTTGGGAATTACTTAGATGAATGCAAAGATTGTGAGAATTGCTATTTCATGTCGGGGGGAAGTGAGGATTGTGTGAATATTCTTCGCACTCACATCACACGTGATGCACTGGATTGCATAAGTCCGTACAAGTCGGAGCTTCAGTATTGTTCCTCGATTGTGCAGGATAATTCCTACAACGTGAAGTTTGGCTACAACCTCATCCAGTGCAAGTTCATGGAGTACTGCGCGCACTGTTTCCAGTGTCAGCATTGCTTCGGGTGTTGCGGACTTGTGGGCAGGAAGTATCATATCCTCAACAAGCCCTACGAGCCGGAGGAATACGAGAAGAAGAGGGCGGAGATCATCGCCGCGACGAAGAAGTCGAAGGAGTACGGGAAGTTCTTTCCCGCGCACTTCGCCGCCAATTCCTACGAGGAGAGCCTCTCCGGTTTCTACTGGCCGATGAGCAGGGAGGATGGGGAGCGCAGGGGCTTCCGGATGGGAAGCGGGAAGGAAGTCCGCGAAGCAAGTGCGCAGGATGCTTCGCAGGTTCCCGACCGCTGCGACCAGGCGGACGAGTCTGTCACCGAGACACCGTACTGGGATTCGGTTGCAAAACGCCCATTTCAGATCCTCAAAGAGGACGTCGCCTTCGCGCAGGATCTCAAGGTGCCGCTTCCCTACACGTATTACATGCGCAGACTGCAGGAGAATTTCCGTCTCATCCCTTTCGACGGGACTCTGCGCGAAGTATCGTGCGGCAAGTGCGGGAAGAAGACGGAAACGAGCTGGCCCAAGGAGTATGACGGGAGGATTCTGTGCGAGGAGTGCTACTTGAAGGAGGTATACTGAGTCTTCCATGCCCAAGACGTGCCCCGTCACCGGTCGCACCTTCGATGTGAGCCTCCAGGAGATGGCATTACGAAAGAAATTGGGCATTGAAGGCGAGCCGGAGCTCCACCCCGTCGCACGCTTCATGATCCTCGGGGCTTTCTGGCAGCACTGGGCGCTCCACAAGAGGAAGTGCGACAAGACGGGCAAACAGATCATCTCGGTCTTCTCTTCAGACTCCCCCTACCCCGTGTGGCACAAGGATGAATGGGTCAAGCATGCGGACCCTCCGCAGGCCGAGGTGGATCTAGGAAAGCTCCTCTTCCCGCAGATGTGGGAACTCTTCCGGCGCTGTCCCATCCCGCACAATCTCGGGGCGGGCAACGAGAACTGCGAGTACACGGATGACTGGTGGTACTCCCGGAACTGCTACCTCAGCCACTCGGGGGTCGAGGATGAGGACCTGCGCTACTGCTTCCGCATGTTGCGGGTCAAGGATTCCCAATTCGGAGCTTTCTCGTGCGATTCGCAGCGCACCGTCGATTGCATATTTTCCTTTTTCTGCTTCCAGACGCTCTTCACGCTGCATTGCAGGCAGTGCAGTAACAGCGCATTCCTCTACGATTGCCGCAACTGCGATCACTGCATTCTCTGCACCAACCTGCGCAACAAGCGGCACTGCATTCGCAATCAACAGTACACGGAGGAGGAGTACCTGCAGAAGGCCGAGGAATTCGATTTCCACTCCTGGAGCACGTACGAGGCGGCTCGTGCGGAGTTCCTGAACATGCTCCGGACCGATGCCTGGCACCGCGCACTCCTGATCGACCTCTCGGAGGACGCGACGGGCAATTACCTCGATGGCTGCAGGCGGTCCGTCCAGTGCTACTTCGCGACGCAGGATGTCGAAGATTGCATGCACTGCATGCGCGGAGGCGTCCATTCCAAGGATTGCCTGGATTGCGTGAATTTCTACGAGGATGAATTGGTGTACATGAGCTCTTCCGCACTCGATAAGTGCTACTCCGTCCGCTTCGGCTTCGGCCTCATCCAGTGCAAGTTCATGGAGTACTGCGCGCACTGTTTCCAGTGTCAGCATTGCTTCGGGTGTTGCGGACTTGTGGGCAGGAAGTATCACATCTTCAACAGACCCTATGAGCCGGAAGAATATGAGAAGAAAAAGACAGAGGTGATTGCCGCGATGAGGAGGACAGGAGAATACGGGCACTTCTTCCCCGCCCACTTCGCCGCAAATCCGTACGAGGAGAGCTTAGCCGGCTTCCATTGGCCCCTTACGAAGGAGGAGGGGAAGAGGAGGGGATTTCGGATGTGGGAAGAGAAGGAGCAGCGGGCGATGGATGCACTCGATGCCTCCCTCGTGCCGGATCGCAGCGATGCGCCGGCTGACGATCTCCCGAAGAAGGTCTTCTGGGATCCCGTTGCCCGGCGTCCGTTCCAGATCGCCGAGGCGGACATTGCGTTCGCGAAGGATCTCGCCGCACCGCTGCCGCATACGTTCTACATGCGCAGGCTGCAAGAGAATTTCCGCCTCGTGCCCTTCGACGGGACTCTGCGCGAAGTATCGTGCGGCAAGTGCGGGAAGAAGACGGAAACGAGCTGGCCCAAGGAGTATGACGGGAGGATTCTGTGCGAGGAGTGCTACTTGAAAGAAGTGTATTGATTGGCCGCGCACCGCCCTTCGTGACGCCCCGCTGGTCGACCCTTCGATACACCGCCGTGTCACTCTGAGTGTTCTTTGCGAGGCGCGTTAGTGCTGAGCAAAGAATGTATCGAAGAGTCGACACGGCGGCACTCAGGGTGACACAGCGGGGCTCCTCAGAGTGACACAGAGCGGTGCGCGGCCCCATTCGCCGCTGAATGTTTGCTATACTTCTTCTCCATGCAGAAAACGTGTGCCAACCCTTGGTGCAAAACCTCCTTCGAGGTCACGCAGGACGACCTTCAGTTTCTTGAGAAGATATCTCCCGTTTCCGGAGGGAAAAAAGAGCTCATCCCGCCACCAAAGTTGTGCCCGGATTGCCGCATGCAGCGCCGCGTTTCCTGGCGCAACGAGCGCACGCTCTACAAGCGCACATGCAATCTCACCGGCGAATCGATCATTTCTATGTATTCGGCCGAGAAGCCTTTTCCCGTCTACCAGCAGAAGAAATGGTGGAGTGATGAGTGGGATCCGTTGAACTATGGGCGCGACATTGCGCTTACTGCCTCCTTTCTCGATCAATTTGCGGCGTTGCTTCGCGTAGTACCTGTCGCCTCTCTCCATAATGTCCTCTGCGAGCAGAACTGCGACTACGTGAATATCGAATACGACGACAAGAATTGCTTCATGTGTTTCGGAGGAGGGTATTGCGAGGATTGTGAGTACGGGAATGTGGTCATTCGCTCGAAGAATTGCGTGGATTGTCTCAAGTTGAATCTCTGCGAACAGTGCTACGAATTGATGTATTCCGAACGGTGCAATCGCTGCTTCTTCTCCCAGAACCTGCAGGGATGTAACAACTGCTGGTTGTGTTACGACTGCCAGGGTTGCTCCGATTGTTTCGGGTGCGCAGGACTTCGGAACAAACATCATTGCTTTCTCAATGAACAGCTCTCACCGGGCGATTATCAGGCACACATGCAGGAAGTGCAGACAGGCCACTTTTCTCATATGCAGGAGCACGCACGACGTTTCAGAAATGACATTCTCCTCAAATCTATTCATCGGTATGCCCGTATCCTCGCCTCAGAGGAGTGCATCGGCGACTACATCACCAACTCACAGAACTGTTTCCACTGCTTCGAGGTCGACGAGAGCAGGGATCTCAAGTACGTGACGCTGGCCGAGGGGCTGAAGGATAGCAGAGATTGCTACATCACCGGATGGCCGGCGGAGCTCTGCTACGATTCCATGAGCCAGTGTCTCAACGCCTACCACAATTCCTTCAGTAATTTTTGCTGGGACGGCAGCGCCGAGCTTCTCTATTGCGATCATTGCTTTGCCTGTCAGCATTGTTTCGGTTGCGTGGGTTTACGACACAGGCAGTATTGCATCTTGAATAAACAGTACACCAAGGAAGCATACGAGAGACTGGTGTCGCAAACCATCAAGCATATGCGAAAAACAGATGATTGGGGAGAGTTCTTTCCGGTTTCAATGAGCCCCTTCGCTTACAACGAAACGGTTGCCCAGGAATACTTCCCGATGACGAAGGGAGAAGTGTTGAACAGGGGCTGGAAGTGGAGAGAGCAAAAAGATGAGATGCCGAAAGCGAACAAGGTCATTCTCGCGGCCGAACTTCCCAATTCCATTGATGATATTCCCGACGACATCCTGAATTGGGCCATCCAATGCGAAGTCACGGGGCGGCCTTTCAAGATCACCAAACAGGAGCTTGGATTCTACCGGCAAATGAAGCTCTCGATTCCTCACCTCCATCCCGACGAGCGTTACGATCGGCGGCTGGCATTGCGAAATCCCCGTAAACTCTGGGGCAGGAAGTGTATGAAATGCCAGAAAGCAATCCAGACCACGTATGCACCGGAGAGACCGGAAATTGTCTTCTGTGAGGAGTGCTACTTGAAAGAAGTGTACTGAGCACAGGGCGAGCAATGTGTCATGGTGAGCCTGTCGAACCACGAAGCTTGTGACGCATTGCGAGCCCAGCGTGTCGACCCTTCGACAGGCTCAGGGTGACACGCCTATACTTCCCTCCCATGCAGCGCACCTGTGCCAATCCCTGGTGTCACCAACCTTTCGAGGTCACGCAAAGCGATCTGAAGCTCTTAGGCGATCTCGCTCCCGTCTTCGGGGGCAGGAAGTACACGATTCCTCCGCCCACCCTCTGTCCCGACTGCCGGCAGCAGCGGCGCCTCGCGTGGCGCAATGAGCGTCAGCTGTATCGGGATACCTGCGACCTGTGCGGGAAGTCCATCGTGTCCATGTATGCGCCGGATTCCCCGTACAAGGTCTACTGCTACGAATGCTGGTGGGGGGACCAATGGGATGCGCTGGAGTACGGGACGGACGTTGATTTCACGCGGCCATTTCTCGAGCAGCTCACTGAGCTGCGGCTGCGTGTCCCCCGCCTGTACCTCTTCAACCTGCACAGCGAGAATTGCATCTACACGAGCCATTCGGCCAACAATAAGAATTGTTACATGGGCGTGGCGCTCGGCAAGTGCGAGGATTGCTACTACGGTCACTGGGTGCTGGAGAGCAAGAACGTGGTGGACTCGATGTACTGCGAATACTGCGAGCGATGCTACGAATGTTCGTACTGCTTGCACTGCTTCGGGACTTCCTTCTCTCAATCCTGCCAGAATTGCCGTGACAGTCTCTTCTGCTACGAGTGCAAGGGGTGCGAGCGGTGCATCGGCTGCGTGGGGCTGCGCCAGAAGGAACTGCATGTGTTCAACCGGCCCGTCTCAGAGGAAGAGTATGTGCGTCTGAAGGAGGAACTCTTCACCTCTCCCGAAGCGTTCGCCGCCTTCAGGGAGAAGTGGCGCGCCTTCAAATTCACGTTCCCCCATCGCTTCGCGCTGCAGATCAACTGCACTTCCGTATCCGGAGACGATCTCTACAACTGCAAGAACGTGAAGCACTGCTTCAACTGCCGTGACGTGGAAGACAGCGCGTACATTTACGATTCAGGGAAGAACAAGGACTCCATGGATACCTACGAGCATGGCTGGCTGGTGCAGAGTCAGCTTAATTACGAGCTGCACGCGGGGATGGCGGGATATCATCTTCTCTTCTGCCACATCTGTGCGGAGGGGAGAGATCTTCTCTATAGCGACTGCTGTCACAATAATTCCGCGGATCTCTTCGGCTGCGTCAGCCTCAAGCACAAGCGCCACTGCATTCTCAACAAGCAGTACACGAAAGAGGAGTATGAGAAGCTGGCCCAGAAGATCATTGAGCAGATGGTCAAGGACGGTACGTGGGGGGAGTTCCTCCCTGCCGTTCGCTCTCCATTCGCCTACAACGAGTCTGTCGCGCAGGAGTATTTCTCCCTCACGAAAGATGAGATCATTAAGCGCAAATGGCGATGGAGGGAGGCGGAGGAGAGGGGATTCTCTCCCAACAAACACGCGGTTCCCCCAGACATCCGCGCGGTCAAGGACGACATCCTGCAGGAGGCCCTCGCCTGCGCAACGTGCGGGAGGAATTTCAGGATCATTCCTCAAGAACTTCGCTTCTATCGGGAGATGCTCCTGCCGATTCCCTTGTCTTGCCACGATTGCCGGCATCGTCGGCGCATGCAGCTCAGGAATCCCCGTCACCTCTGGAGCCGCACGTGCCAAAAGTGCGGGAAGGGGATCGAGACAACATACAGCCCGGAGCGACCCGAGATTGTGTATTGCGAGGAGTGCTACCTGAAGGAGGTATACTGAGTCCCTATGCAGCGCACCTGTGCTCATCCTTGGTGTAAATCTTCCTTCGAGGTCGCGGACAGCGACCTGAAGTTCTATGACCGGGTCTCCCCGGTATTCGCAGGGAAGAAAGAGCTCATCCCGCCTCCTGCGCTCTGTCCCGACTGCCGGCAGCAGCAGCGGCATGCGTACCGCAATGAGCGAACGCTCAACAGGGTCACCTGCGATCTCTGCGGGAAGACGACCATCTCCTCCTTCGCTTCAGCGAGCCCCTTCACGGTGTACTGCACGGACTGCTGGTGGTCGGATCGCTGGGATCCGATGGTATATGGCGTGCAGTACGATTCCTCCAAGTCGTTCTTCCGGCAATTCGAGGAGCTCCAGCACCGCGTTCCGCAAGCCGCAGCTCTCCAGCTGAATAACGAGAACTGCGAGTTCAATCTCCTCCTCGCCTTCAGCAAGAATGCCTACCTGTGTCCCGGGAGTTACTTCATCGAAGATTGCTACTACTTGCGCAAAAGTCAGTACTGCCGCGACTGCGCGAATGGCAATATCCTCAATCGCTGCGAGCTCGTTGCGGACAGCACCAACTGTGACAGTTGCAACTCAGCGCATCACCTCGTCAATTGTCGCCAGTGCTCGTCCTCGAGTTACCTGCGCGATTGCTCGGGCGCCAAGAATTGTTTCATGTGCAGCGGGATACGCAATCGACAGTACTGCTTCAAAAATGAGCAGCTTTCGGAGGAGGCGTACGCGGATGTGTTGCGCCAGTACCGGGAGACGTCGCCCGATGGGCTCCAGGCGGAGTTTCGTGCCTTCGATGTGACCGTTCCCAAACAGGCGCAGATCCAGCTCAACTGCGAGGGGTCCACTGGCACGTACCTCTCTAACTGCCGCAACGCCCTGGATTGCTCCGACTGCTTCAATGTCGAGGATTCCCGATACGTCTTCGAGTGCGAAGGGGTCAAGGATTCGATGGATCTCACGTCGCACGACAAGGACATCGAGCTGTGTTACGAGATGTGCTCGGGCGGAGAGAAGAATTACCTCACGCGCTTCTCCTACTGCACCATCGCCTCTCCGCGCTCCCTCTACTTGAGTTCCTGCTTCTACCAATCCGATTGTTTCGGTTGCGACGGCCTCCATACGCGGGGCCAGTACCGCATCCTGAATAAGCAGTACACGCAGGAGGAGTACGAGCGGCTCGCGGGGAAGATCATCGCGAAGATGCGCGCCGACGGCGAGTACGGCGAATTCTTCCCCACAGGAAGGAGCCTCTATGCCTACAACGAATCCGTCGCACAGGATTTCTTTCCCCTCACGAAGAAGGAGGCTGACAAGCGCGGGTGGAGGTGGAGGGAAGGGGTCGATGAGATGCCGAAAGCGACCAAGGTCATTCCCGCGTCCAAGCTGCCGGACTCCATCGACTCCGTTCCCGACGACATCGTGAACTGGGCCATCGAGTGCGAAGCGACCAAGCGGCCTTTCAAGATCATCAAGCAGGAGCTGGAGTTCTACCGCAAGATGCACCTCCCGATTCCACACTTTCACCCGGATGAGAGACTTCGCCGCCTCCTGGCGCTGCGCACGCCCCG
>JAQTSD010000035.1 GCA_028711445.1 Candidatus Peribacteraceae bacterium | reverse complement strand
CTGGACGGCCACTGTCGCCTCGACCTGCGTGAGCTGCCGGTCGAACGCGGAGAAGACCCGGCGCTCCGCTTCGGTGAATCCGCTGTAGGTTCCCCTGTCTTTCGCCGTGACGTACATCATGAACGCTTCCTCCATGAGGTCATTTCGATCCTGTGCGCTCTCTCCGCTGATCCCCCATTTCTTGCCTGCCTGCTTTAAGTCTTCTACGAAGGACGGATTCGAAGCGGCGAAACGGTTGTACGTTCCGATGAAGGGCAGCGGGAAGAGGGGAGGTGATATCTGCGTTCCATTCGCAGTCTTCAGTTCCATCTCGTGCGTGAGCAGATGTTGCAGGGCATGTCCGTGCTCATGGGTGAGCGTTTCCTGTTTTTGTGCCGGGGTCTTACAGTGTGCAGTGTTGATGCGGATGCCCTCTTGTGTGTTGAAATAACCATGCCTTGTATCGTCGGGATTGTCATACTCCTGCGCGGTTGGCGGATTCTTCAGGAAATCTTCAACAAGTTCCAAGCTTTGTGTGATCGATGAAGCCCATGCGATGGTCTGGAGCGCCTGTGTTCGGTCCCCCTCTTTCGGTTTATGTTTGTTATCTGTGCGGAAAGCATCCTGCGCGCCTGCAAGTCTGGCAGCTGTCTCTTGTCGGAGTGCGAGGACTTTCTGTGCGAGACCGGTGAGTGCGCAGACGCGGTAATCTCTGATCGGTTGGAGGGAGTCCTCGAGCCTCTCGAGTGTCTGCTGTGCATGGAGTGCGGTTTCTGCCGCTTGTGCTTCGGTAACCGTCGGTTGCTCCGTCACGACTCCTCCTGCAAGGAGCGGAGCGAACCGTGCGGTCCCCACCATGGCATCGGAGGGCAAGTCCTGCGCATCCGGGTGTCCATCCCTTGCATACAGTTCGTTTGCAGAGCGGATATCATCGGAACCCGCTGCGCCAACGGCAGCCGCTCCCTGGAACGCCGGGCGCACGCATGTATCGAATCGTGTGTCCTCTTGTGCTTGTGTCCGTTCTCTGTATGCGGATTCGAGTGCGCTTTCTTTCTGCATACTCCCCATACGTGCGAGGAAGGTGTCCGTACGTTCAAGGAAATCACGGTGGTGGAAATCGAGTCGGTGCTCTTTGAGCGTGCGCCACCTGAGTTCTGCTGCACCCAGTGGTTCCTCTTCAATTGTTCCCTTCATCATCTTTGCCTCCCGCGCGTAGCGCTCCGCTTCTGCTTGCTCTTCCCACTGTCTCTGTATGTCCGGCAATGCCTGATCGCACAGGTCGAGTATGTCGTTCGCCGCTCGTTCGAAGGCATCGAAGCTCACGCCATGCTCCTGCTCGAATGCCGCGTCGAACGCATCCACGTCCGCCTCTGTTGCGAGGTGGATCTCGCCGGAAGAAGCATCGACGAACGCAGGGTGCTTTTTCGTGAATGCAGCAATGACCTCGTTGTATTCGTTCACTCTCGCTGTCCGCAGCGTATCGGCCTGTGCACTCAATTGTAGGAAGAGGTGGTGCCGCAGTGCCGTGATGTGCTGCTCCAAGGCCCCTCTGTACTCTTGTGCTGTTTGTTGAGGGGCGACGCGCGAGCCCCATGTGTTCTCGCGCCAGAAAGTTGAAAGTGCGGAGAAGGCGCGGCGCATGAGACCCGGCTTCTTCTCTTCATCGTCGCTGTGGAGCGTGACTCGTATCTCTTCGATTGGTACATCGCGAAACCACTCGGAGAGGGATCGTCCTTGCGTGACCAGATGAGCTTGCTGTCGTTCCAAGTCTTCGACGAGGAGACGGGTATTCGTGAGGTAGCGCTTCTTCTCGGCCAAGTCGGTACCGCTCATGTCCGTCTCATTTTCCGCCACCTCTCTCAGCTGGTCATACGTTGCGGCGTACCGCTCGAGTTTGCGTGTGAAGGCGATGACCGAGCGCGGGGTCCGCAGGAGGGATCGAAGTGCCTCCTGCAAGAGGCCGTCAGGTAATTGCCCGTCACGGTGGAGCCGCGCGAGCACGTCGATCGGGTCCGTGTCTTCCGGAATCGCGATGGCGTGTCGGCCTGCAACCTCCCGGAATACGTTTATCTCTTCTTCACTCCAATCCACGGACAGTGCGTGGTACCACTCCGTTTCGATGAGCCGGTCCATTTCCGGTGTGAGCTCAGCTACGGAGCGGGAGACATTTGCTTGCGTCGAAGCGATGGATTCGCCCCCGGCTCCTCCTCTCGGCTTTTTGGGAGAAGGGGAGGGTTCGGTGGATTCCGTCTTCGGCGAAAGAGCTTTGGGTGGTTCGCTCCCGGCGAACCACGCGAAAATACGTTCCCTCAGGAGGGACGGCTGGTCCGCAAAGAAACGATGATTGCTGTGGAACAGCATGCTATAGTTTACAGATACGAATAATGGCGTCAAGTATATTTTCGTATCGATCATCGAATTCCGTAGTGAGCTCACGCAAAGTCTCGCGCAACTCGAACGGATCGATCTGTCCCGTGAGGATGACGATGTCACCTTTCCACGTCGGTTTCTTTCGCTCGATGTGGAGCTCGAAGTGCGTGGCGTGCCGCAGGATCCAGAATCCAGCGACTCTCGACCATGGGACGAATTCGCGGTTGAACGTGAGGCCGTTTTCCGTAATGACAATGCTCTTCTCCAGCGGTGGACCGCGATGCGTGGCGAAGTAGGCGATGCATGCGAGGATGAAGACGACCGTGAATGTCCAAGATTCAGTCCAGACGCTGTACAGCGCGATCAGGGAGAAGAGGATCGCAATGATGATGTACCAGTAGCGCGTACGCTTGTATGCGATGCGGATGGGCGCCGTCCACTCAAAGAGCGTTGTCGCTGGCATCGGGGAGAGAGCCAAATTCTCGGGGGTGGGGGTTTGTGTGTCCATAAATCATGTAATTATAGCGGAAAACGTCGATTTTCTCCATGAAGGGAGGGTTGACGGAATAATGAATTATAGTGTGCCGATTTTCGGTCGATTGGGGCGTTCGGATGTAAAGAAAGAAGCTTCAGCCTTGAGGCTTGAGACAACACTTGCTACCCTTCAGGAACTTTCCCCTCCGGGCAGTTAGCTCAGTTGGTTAGAGCGTCGCGTTGACATCGCGGAGGTCACTGGTTCGAATCCAGTACTGCCCACCACCCGTCTTATAGACCCATCGATCGCAGCTTCATGTCTTGCACATTCCATTCGTACCACTGCTTTTCACTGGTGATGCGCTGTTGCTCGATGAGCCACCCTTCCCAATATTTTTGGGGATGCTGCTCGTGCTCGCGGAGCACAAGCCCGTAGACATCTGCGGAGAGCATCTGGAGCTCCGCGAGATCAATGCGGGAACCCGGGCGCATTACTAGCCACGTATTGGCACGGAAGATGAGCTGCTCGGTCGGCAGAATAGTCACGAGCGCATACAGCCAGATGAACCCGTACACCAGGACCTTCACGATGTCTTGACTCTTGGGTTGCAACAGGCACCAGAGCAGATATCCGAAGAGCAAGAGCGCGAAGAGTACCGTATAACTCGCAAAGAATTTCTCATAACTGAACCCATAGAACCAGACGTACATCCCCATGCGCTTGGCGGCCGAGAAGAGAAGGAGGAGCGATGCAATTGTGAACACAACGAGCAAGCGCTGTACCAAGGGATGCGTGCGACGGTAGTACACGAAGAAGAGGCCGACGTTGATCACAGAGAGGACGAAGAGTTGCCAGAAGCCACTTTTGACGAGCTCCTCCGTCTGACGGAACTCGGTTGGGAGATGTGTTACCCAGAGCGACTGCGCTTGTGTTTGGAGGAACAGGACATAGAGCAGCAGGATGCCTCCAAGTACCACCCCAGATACGATGTCATCTATGGACATTCGCGAGCTGCCATTCCGCAATTCCTCTCGCCTATTCCAGCTTGCCGCCATGGCGACGAGGGCGATAGTGAGTGCGATGAATGAGAGCGTCCGAGCGAGCCATTCAATGGATATGGTATCGAATACGTAGTCCACGATTGTTTGCATCATCTTTTCAAACGCCGGATCAGCTGATATCAAAAGCGGGAGGAAGATGATGCTCGCGAGCACGGCGAAGATGCCAAGTCCCAGCACAACTTTGCGCACGGTGCGTGTATACTCTGTTTCGTAGGGAATGATGCTCTGCACAATCGCCTCAATGGCATCGCCTATCTGTCCGATGGCACCAAGGGACCGTCGCAGCACTTGCTCGATCCACGCCCGATCCCAGGTAAGTTTTTCAAAATTCGTCGTGGAGACCGCGATCCGGTAGCACGCAATAAGAGGCACCAGCACAAGCACGTTCACCATCTTTATGAAGGGATTCTCGTGCAGAAGGAAGCTCAGAGCGATGAGCAGGATCGGCACGAGCCATTGCAGTCGCGTCTTTGTGAGCGTTCGCTCGCCAGCATGCACAGAAAAGAAGAGGGCAACACCGAGCGTAAAGACGGCATAGTTGACACCCATCGCGTAAGGCCCCTGTTCGAAAATGCCCCATCCTGCGAGTACCCAGAAGAGCGCGAGGCCGAGGCCAACGTATACAGCGTTTCGCAACGAACGGGCAGGACTAGGCATGGAATGCAAAGGCTAGCTCATCTACTTGTCCTGCACAACTACGCTCCGTATCTGGTTCTAACCTGACACAGTACTGCCCACCACATCTCAGTAACGAAGAGAACGATGGCCGAACAGCGAATCATTATCGGGATTTCTCTTGGTTAGTGCGAATTCGCTCGTCCAGTACCCGTCCAGTCTTGTCTGTGAGGATGACCGGTGGGAAGGCGATATATCCTTTGTGACTCGTGTGGGGATCGCTATGGGCATGAGTGAATTGGTATGACCCCGTTTTCGAGCCAGTTGTCGAAGCGTTTTTCTTGTTTTGATGAAGTACAACAGATCGAGAACAGTTATCATACCTCTCCCATGTTTGATCTCTTCCTCGACTTCCTCTTCCCGCGTCGATCCCTCACCGGGAAGGACGGGCAGTGGATCACCGCCGCCGAGCGCAGCCGGCTCGCTTCGTTTCCTGTCATTGAGCGGGAAGAGACACTGCGCAAGCGGGGATTGAAGTTTCTCGATACCTTGCGCGCGGCGAGTGAGTACAAGGACTGTTTGCTCCTCAAGAAGGCGATCCAGACCTTCAAGTACGGACGGGTCCGGTCGCTGGCTGGCGATCTTGCGGCGCTCATCGATACCGTCGCTCCGCCATTGAAGGATGCCGTGCTCTGTCCGGTGCCGCTCCATTGGACGCGCCTCGTCATCCGGGGGTTCAATCAGTCTCAGCTTCTTGCGGATGCCGTCTCCGCGCAGCGTCATCTTCCTGTACAGAAACTTCTCAAGCGTGTGCGCTCAACGGGCCATCAGGCCCTGCGACCCGGCCGCTCAGAACGCTTCATAGCCATTGAAGGGGCATTCCGCTGCACGGCGAAAGATATTCCTGCGAACGTTATTCTCATCGATGACCTCTCCACGACTGGTGCGACGCTCGATGCCTGCGCGAAGGTATTGAAAAAGGCCGGGGCGAAACGGGTGGAAGCGTGGGTAGTAGCGCATGGGTGAAACAATGTCATGGTGAGCCTATCGAACCACAAACCATGATATGCAGCACATCGCACCTCGGTCCTTCGACCCGTCCGAACGGCTTGGCCGGGCGGGCGAGCTCAGGGTGACGTGCGATTTCCTCCACCTTCATACATTCCGAAAGTGTTGCCTCCGATCCGCAAGGCAATGTGGTGTGGAAAACTTTTCAGTTTTCCACTCTCTCGCTAGCATCGGCCTCCTAACAGATGCTGTCACTCCTCCTCTCAGCACTGGCGTTTTTGGTCCTGTTGACGGTGCTCATCCTGATCCACGAGTGGGGACACTATTTTGCGGCGCTCAAGTCCGGGGTGGCGGTGGAGGAATTCGGTATCGGTCTTCCTCCGAGAGCGAAAACACTCTTTCGGTGGGAGGACACGCTCTTCACCTTGAACTGGATTCCGTTCGGCGGATTCGTGCGTTTGCGCGGAGAGAATGCCATCACGGTAGCGGAACGTCGGGCTCCCGGAAGCTTCGCATCGGCGCCGCTCTTCTCCAGGGTGGTGGTCCTCGCTGCGGGGGTGATCATGAATTTCCTCCTCGCGTTCGTTCTCCTCACATTCGGTTTCTCCATGTGGCGATGGATCCCGTCATACTTCTCGTTTGCGGATATGCAGCATGCATCGGAGCAGGGGATCATTCATCTGAAGCTTGCAGTGATGATCGATGACGTGGTCGACGGGCAGTCGGCAGCGCAGGCCAAAGTGCCGGCGAAGAGCATCATCACTACAGTCGACGACAAGCCTGTCACGCTACCGGAGGACGTGGGACTATTTCAGCAAGGGAAGAGCCGGGTCACGTACACCGTACTCACCGGTCAGGACTTCTCCATCGAGCGCGAGTACACGTTGACGTTGCATGATGGGAAGGCCGGCGTGGAACTCGTTGCCTATCCGCTGGAGCTCTTTGCACCTGCACGTTCGCTCCTCGCCGGCGCAGGGTTGGCGCTTCGGGAGGTGAAAGTCGTCACGGAACAGACGGTCATCGGCATCGGACAACTTTTCAAAAGTCTGTTCACGACGGGGACCATCCCCGAAGGTATCATGGGGATCGTGGGGATTGCGAGTCTCACGCATGCATCCGTGCAGGTCGGTTTCCTCATGTATTTGCGTCTTGTAGCGCTCCTGAGCTTGAGCCTTGGTATCCTCAATGTGCTGCCTTTCCCGGCGCTCGACGGTGGGCGGCTCCTCTTCGTCTTCATCGAGTTCGTCGCGCGCCGCCCGCTCAACCGGCGCTTCGAGGCGACGACCAACATGATCGGATTCTTCGTGCTCATTCTCCTCATTGTCCTCATTACTTTCAATGATGTCCTCCGCCTCTTCGTCTAGTCTGGTGGCCGCACCCGCACTTGTGGCTTCTGGCATCGATCATCGAGATCTGTGGATCAAGATCTTGCAGAAGGTCGAGCCAAAACTGCAGCGCAGCCAGTTCCTCACATGGTTCAAGGATACCGCGATCCTCGGGCGCGAGGGTGGCAAGGTCGTCGTGGGGTTACCGCTCCCCATGTGCCTTCACTGGCACATGGAGCACTACTGTGCAATCACGCTGACTGCGGCCCGTGAGCTCGACTCTACGGTCACGCAGATCGTCTATACGGTAGATGTCGGGCTCAAAGATAATCACGAACGAGCAATTGATCTCATTGGACACTTCCCGGAGCAGCGCAAACGCAAACTTCCGGGCAAGCCCGAGGTGAAGATGGCGGAAGGGATCGTGAGCAAGATCCTGAATCCTCGTTACATGCTCGAGAACTTCGTCGTCGGGGGCTCAAACCGTCTCGCGCATGCCGCGTGCATGGCCGTCGCCACCCAGCCGGGCGGCAAATATAACCCTCTCTTTCTCTACGGTGGTGTGGGGCTCGGCAAGACGCATCTGCTGCAGGCGACGGGGAATGCGATCCTGAAGAACATGCCGCGCGCGACCATCGTTTACACAACGACGGAGGATTTCACGAATCAGGTCATCGAAGCCATTCGCAGCCAGAAAATGGAGCAGTTCCGCCGCCGCTACCGTCTCGTGGATGCCCTCATCATCGACGACGTGCAGTTCCTTGCGAATAAAGAGCGCACGCAGGAGGAGTTCTTCCACACGTTCAATGCCCTCTATGAAGAGCACAAGCAGGTTATCATCTCGGCTGATCGTCCGCCGCAGGAATTGCAACTCGAGGATCGGCTCATCTCCCGCTTCGAGCGTGGCATGATCGCGGACGTTTCCGCACCAGACTACGAGACGCGTCTCGCCATTCTCACGGAGAAGGCGAAAGAGTACGAGTTGCTCCTCGATATGGCGGTGCTCCAGTTCATTGCCGAGCACACCACGCGGAATGTCCGCGAACTCGAGGGTATCCTCATGCAGGCCGTTGCGCTCTACGAGCTCGAGCAACGGATGCCGACGGTCAAGAGCATCGCGGAGATCATGCGGAAGCTCAACAAGGATCCGCATGCCGAAGAGGAGCAGAAGGTCGGTTTTGAAGCCGCGCAGCCCAAGCGCGCGCCGACGTTCCAGGATGTGCTTGAGGCCGTGAGCCGCTACTACTCTGTATCTGTGCAGGATATGACCGGTTCCTCGCGCGTCCGTGAGATTCTCCTGCCGCGTCAGATCGCCATGTTCCTTGGGAAGAAGTACCTGCGCATGAGTTTCGTGCGTTTAGGCGAGATGTTCTCCAATCGCGATCACACGACCGTCATGAATGCCGTTGAGAAGATCGAGGCGAAGATGCAGAACGATCCGCAATTGCTCAGAGAAGTGCGGGCGATCGAAAGAGAGCTCGGAGTGGTATGAAGGGTGGGATGGTTATTTGCTATACTTGGACTCTATGGAGTATGAAGATCGCCTCCGTATCGAGACGGACTTGGAGCCGCCGAACGGCAACAGTTTGGAAGAAGTTACGCTGTGGAATGCGGTGCGCGCTGCCCTGAGAGGAACACTTGCAACGCGTCCTGCCGATGCTGTACTCCTGAAGGAGGCGATGATGGTTCTCACGACGCGGGGGATTGAAAGGGTTCGAGAGGTCTTCCGTGAGCGACTCAAGAGTGTCGTGCCGGTGCTCGGGTACATCCGCTTCAATTTGGGGGAGGCGAGTCTCTCTGCGCAGGAAGCCGCACGCACGCGTGGATCAGCGCTGAAAAATGCACTGGATATGAAGGTAGCAGGGAGTAATTGACAAA
>JAQTSD010000010.1 GCA_028711445.1 Candidatus Peribacteraceae bacterium | reverse complement strand
GAAGAGACCGACGGCGATCACGATCACCGTTCCCGCACGCAGCACGAACATCTTCCAGGGGAAGAATGCTGCACTCTTCCACCATGTGATGGCCCCCCACAACATCAGTTGCGCTACGCATGCGAGGATCGCACCGCGGGAGTACGTGAGAAGTAAGCAGCCGAAGACAAACCCCAACGGTACCATGGAAAGCACGCTGTACCAGCGGCGCTTCTCCGTAAGGACCCAGACAGTGAGCAGCGGCCAGGCGAGGAGCAGGTACTCCGCCCACGCGTTGGGCCAGTAATCGGTGGCGAAGCGAAAGTAGAAGAAGGTGCCCACGAAGCGGTTCACGGGCTGCCCAACGTAAACTCCCACGCCAATGATGCACGCCAGAAAGGTGATAGGAAGCAACACTGTAAGAAGCTTGTGTAGGAACGCTGTCCGATCACCGGGATCCTGCGGCACGCGCCGCATCGCCCAAAGGAAGAGGAGCAGGAGTGCCCCGGTCCGTAAGACTTCATCGAGCCCGTAGTTCTTGGTGAGCGAAAAGGCATAGCTTACAACCATCCACAGTGCGAGCCCCATGGAGGCCGCCCAGAGCCAAACAGGCACGCGCTCCTCCTCATCGCCTCCACGTGCCCAGTAAACGAAGACCGCAAGCCAGACAACGGCCGTGAGTGCCCACGTCGCTTCGATCCCCTTCCCCCCTCTCCAGAGGAGCATGACGGCGGCGAAGACGACGACGATCCACTCACTTACTTTCAGCCACGGCAAGCCGTAAACTCGGCCGAGAACTCGAGAGAACATATGCACCTATCATTGCACACTACGGATGATCTCGCATCAAGATGGTGCCGACGGAGAGAATCGAACTCTCATGGGATTGCTCCCACACGCTCCTGAAGCGTGCGCGTCTACCAATTCCGCCACGTCGGCTCGGCACTTCATCCAGCAGGTCGTACCAATTCCGCCACGGTACGTCGATCGCGATCGACGTACCACGTCGGCACGGGCGCGGCGAGTATAGGAGGTGAGAGATGAAGTGGGAAGTGCGACGGAATGATTCCGTCCCCCATCCCAAAGCATCTTCTGACGACTCTTGAAAGAATCGGGGAAGTTGGTAGCATGCCGCAAACTACTTTTTCTTCCCCGTTTACCATGAAGAAACGCGCCATTCTCCCTCTCATCCTCGCTCTCGCTATCATAAGTGCCGCCGGCGCCCTCGCCTCCGAGGGGGCGAGTGAAGCCACTACGCACAATGCTGCGATGACGTTCTTTACCATCGCACTCCTGCTCATCGCCGCCAAAGCGTCGAGTCTTGTGGAGCGTTTCGGCCAGCCTTCCGTTCTCGGGGAGCTCGTCATCGGCGTCGTCCTGGGCAATCTCACGCTCGTCGGCTTCCATATGCTCGAACCGATCAAGAGCGATCCGATCATCGCCTTTCTCGCGGAATTGGGTGTGGTGATCTTACTATTCCAGATTGGACTGGAATCGAACATTCAAAAGATGCGTGCCGTGGGTCTGCGCGCATTGCTCGTCGCCACCGTTGGCGTCGTGGCCCCTTTCGCACTCGGCACATGGCTCGTGGGGCCATGGCTGCTCCCTGGCCTTCCATTCAACGCCTATCTCTTCCTCGGTGCGGCGCTCACTGCAACGTCCGTCGGCATCACTGCGCGCGTCTTCCGAGACTTAGGCAAGTTGCAGACACCTGAAGCACAAATCGTCCTCGGTGCCGCCGTGATCGATGATGTCATGGGGCTCGTGATTCTCGCCGTCGTTTCCGCCATCGCCACCGCCGGCACGGTGAGTGCGCTCACGATCGGATGGATCACACTGAAGGCACTCCTCTTCCTTGTTGGCGCCATCGTTCTCGGAAGTTTGCTCGCTCCGTGGCTTGGTCGGCTTCTCTCGGCTATCCACACAGGCGTAGGGATGAAATTCACTCTCGCCATCGGATTCTGTCTCGTGATCGCCGCGCTCGCCCAGCTCATCGGACTGGCACCTATCGTCGGGGCTTTCGCGGCAGGTCTCGTCCTCGACCCCGTACACTTCAGGTATTTCAAAGATTTCCACATCGTGGAAGATATGAAAGAAGCCGTGACCGATGCAGATACTGCAACCCGCAACCGTGTCCATGCCATGCTTGAATCCCACTCGCACCGACATGTGGAGTACCTCATTGAACCGCTCGGGCACTTCCTCGTGCCGCTCTTCTTCGTCATGACCGGCATGGCAGTGAAACTCGAAACGCTCTTCGACCTCCCAATCCTGCTTGTAGCACTCGGTATTACCGTTGCTGCATTTATCGGGAAAATCATCGCCGGCCTCGTCGCTGGCAACGTACGCAAGTCTCTCGTGGGATGGGGCATGGTACCACGTGGTGAAGTGGGCCTTATCTTTGCAGCCATAGGCAAAGCGGTCGGCGTCGTTTCCGACTCGATGTACTCCGTCATCGTCATCGTCGTCATCCTCACGACCCTCCTCACCCCGCCCATCCTGACATCCCTGCTGAAGCGGAAGGTCTAGGACCATCCCCTCTCCCTTCTCGGCAGTTATGAAAAAGTGGCAAGCTTTATTCCCTTACAAACGCTTTCGGGAACTGCAAACGCCACTGCTCCATCTGCTCCTGCTCCGCACGAGACGCCGCTTCTTCAAATCGCAATGCATCCGCCCACGGGATCAGCACAGATTTCACCATCTGGTGTGTATGCCTCCGCGCAAGCAGAACAGCCTTCCTCTCCATAGATCGGAGCAGGCGTTCCGCCGACCCCCTCGTGCCATTCGCCAACCTGCTCAAGCGCCTCTGAAGGCATTCCACAGGAACATCCCGTGTGCTCTCATTGGAGACACGAAAAACAAGCGACGAACCGTGCCGGATGGAATTGGAGGGGAAGAAACAAAAACCGTCACTGTCGATCGCTGCACGCACCGCCCCCCCGTTCCCGCTTACCTCCACTGTGAGGTTACCGAAATCATACATTCCGGTATTCTCCGAAAAACGGATGCCGCTATTCATCATGCCCACACGCGTACTGGAAAGACGCAAAAGCATGCCACGTTCAGGATCTTCGCGCACTAGAAACGAATACCCGAAGTTGAAGGCTCCCTCTCTCGTACTCTCGCTCCGTCCCATTCGCCCTTCACCCCACTTCAACTGCAACGCCGAAAGAGCGCTCGTTAATGTCCCGCAGATATGCGCTCGATCGATGGCGTCGCGCATCCCCGCGCCACTCTCATCGTTGCGATCGCGTTGCTTCACGACTCCCATGAGGCTCCTCCGGGGAAGAGCACCAGGAGGCTCCGGGTCGCTGGTTGATTTTGATTCAAGAGATGTCATGGGGATGTCAAAGAGAAGCAGTTAAAAAAAAATAAAGATATAGAATCTTATTATAATTTCATATATTGTCAAGTATCTTGCAATTGCGCATATTAATCCGCTGCGAAGTGAGGTCAATAAAATTCGTTTGCATGTTCCGGCAAGCATTTCATCGCACGAGTCCCTTGACTCTCATGGTTGGCACTCTAAAATTGCGACTGCTAATCCGTCGTCTCTTCCCACTCGATCAGACGATATGGTTTTCTCTTCGCTCTCTTTCCCCTCCCCTTCCTATGACCGCCGTACCGAAGCTCAAAGTGAACATTGAACCTATCGGCGACCGCGTCGTCGTGCATCCCATCGAAGCCGAGCAGGTCACCGCCTCCGGCATCATCATCCCCGATACCGCCTCCGGCGAGAAACCGCAGGAAGGTGTGATCCTCGCCGTTGGAAAGGGCGGTGTAGGTAAGGATTCTGTCGATCCTTCCAAATACGTGAAGGTCGGCGACCGCGTGCTCTTCGGCAAATACGCCGGAGATGATGTGAAGCTGAAAGATGTCTCCGGCAAGGACGTGGAGGTGAAGATCCTCCATCTCGACTCCATCCTCGGCCTCGTGAAGTGAGGCTTCGACGGAGCCTGTCCTGAGCTTCGACGAAGGACTCAGTCTGACACTCTATATTCCTACTCCTAACTTTTTCCCCTCCCATCCTATGCCAGCCAAGAAACTCCTCTTCGGAAACGAAGCCCGCAAGAAGATCTTCGCGGGAGTCACCAAACTCACGGAAGCCGTCCGCGCCACCATGGGCCCCAAGGGCAGAAACGCCGTGATCGAGAAGAAATTCGGCGGACCGACCGTCACGAAGGACGGCGTCTCCGTCGCCAAGGAAGTGGAACTCGAGGAGTCGTTCGAGAACCTCGGCGCGCAGCTCGTCCGCGAGGCCGCCACGAAGACGAACGATGCCGCTGGTGACGGTACGACGACTGCCACGGTCCTCGCACACGCCATCATGGAAGAAGGTATGAAACACTTGAGCTCCGGCTCGAATGCTATCGCGGTGAAACGCGGCATCGAGAGGGCCGTCTCTGCAGTTTCGCAGGAACTCACCTCCATCAAGAAAGACGTCTCCAAGAAGGAAGAATATGCAGCCGTTGCCACCATCTCCGCACAGGATACCGAGATCGGCGATGTGATCGCAGAAGTCATCGATGAAGTCGGCAAGGACGGTGTGGTCACAGTGGAGGCCGGCCAGACGCTCGGCATCGAGAAGGAGTACGTCGAGGGTATGCAGTTCGACAACGGCTACATCTCCCCGTACTTCATCACGGACACGCAGCGCATGGAGGCGGTCTTCGAGAAGCCCCTCATCCTCATCACGGACAAGAAAATCAGCTCCATCCAGGAGATCCTCCCGGTCTTGGAGCAGGTCGCGCAGCGCGGGAAGAAAGAGATCATCATCATCTCGGAGAGCGTCGAAGGCGAGGCGCTTGCCACGCTCGTCGTGAACAAACTCCGCGGCACGTTCTCCGCACTCGCCGTGAAGGCTCCGGCCTTCGGCGACCGCCGCAAGGAAATCCTTCGCGACATCGCGGCCCTTACGGGTGGGCGCGTGATCTCGGAGGAAGTGGGCCTCAAGCTGGAGAACGCGACGATCGACGACCTTGGTTCCGCCCGCAGAGTGGTGGCCGACAAGGATAAGACCCTCATCGTCGGCGGTGACGGGAAGAAGGCCGATATCGATCAACGCATCAACGAGATCAAGGTTGCACTCGACAAGACTTCCTCCGACTTCGACCGCGAGAAACTCCAGGAGCGCCTCGCCAAGCTCTCCGGCGGCGTGGCCGTCATCAAGGTCGGCGCCGCTACGGAAGTGGAGCAGAAAGAAAAGCAGCACCGCGTGGAAGACGCGCTCTCGGCCACCCGCGCTGCAGCGGAAGAAGGTATCGTCCCGGGCGGCGGCACCGCATACATTCGGGCCCTCAAAGGGCTCGAGAAGCTCAAGGCGGATAACGAGGACGAACAGATCGGCATCGACATCATCCGCAATGCTCTGACCGCCCCGTGCCGGCAGATCGCCGACAATGCAGGCGTGGCCGGCGAAGTCGTCCTCGAGAAGGTACGCGCGGCTAAGGGCAACGACGGCTACAACGTGATTACCGGTAAGATCGAGGATCTCGTGAAGTCCCGTGTCATCGACCCGAAGAAGGTTACGCGCTCGGCTCTCGAGAACGCCGCCTCGGTCGCCTCGATGTTCCTGACCCTCGAAGTCGCCATCGCGGAGATCCCGAAGAAAGAGGAGAAGATGCCCCCGATGCCGGGCGGAGGGATGGGGGGAATGGAAGATTTCTAAGCCAATACTTCCCCCGCCCTGAGGGAAACCGAGGGGCGGGGGCACCACTCAATTATGAGGAACTCTATGTTAACATTCATAGACAATATCGTGAGCACACGACCTGGATTATTTCTAAATCTCATCGGTACTTATTTGCTCATTTTTCAACGTAAGCCAACATTACAAATTGGCATAGTTATATTGTGTTTTGGCTTTCTCTTCCAATCTCTTGATGGATTAGCTCCTCGCACAAAGATCCAAATCATTCTAATATCAATAATTATTTCTCCAATCGGGTATCTCATTCCATATTGGATAAATTCTGCATCCTAAGCTCCGCCGTGTCATGGTGAGGTGCGAGCGGCGTGCATGGTGAAAACCGCCTCCGTGTCATGTTGAGCCTGTCGAAACATAGACACGGAGGCGGACGTGTCGACCCTTCGACAGGCTCAGGGTGACACGTCCTTATCCTGCTTCATCAAGCGTCTCTTCTTTTCAGAATTCATCGCTAACCTTGGCAGCTTCTCGTACTCCCCTCGAATCAACGCCTCCTTCTTCTCCCTCCCCCACCCCTTCACCTGCTTTTCAAATGCAATCGCATCCGTCCCCTCGGAAAATTCCGCCTTGTATACCAAGGTAACCGGACGACGGTGGTGCGTGTAGGCCTTGGGGTCCCATCCCTCCTGATGCTGTGCCACGCGCTTTTCCACGTCATTCGTGATCCCGACGTAGAACGTCCCATCCGAGCAGCGGAGCAGATAGACGAAATACCGTTCCATGCACCCATCGTACCCGATCCTGCGCTTCACCTCCGCAAATCCCCCCTGCGAATCACGATCTGCCCGCCGCGCTTCACCTCGTGATTGAGCAGGTACTCCGCGAGGAAATTCTCGATGGACTCCTGGATGACCCTGCGCATCTCGCGAGCACCGAACTCCGCGCTGTAACCGCGCTCGACGAGCAGCTCCACGACATCCTCGTCCACCTGCACCGTGATCCCCTTCTCCTTCTGAATGGAACGAATGATGGCATCAAGCATGATGATCGCCACGCGCGCCGCCATCTCGCGCGAAAGCGGACGGTAGACGATGACCGCGTCGAAGCGGTTCAAGAATTCCGGCGAGAACGTCTGCTGCTTGAGAATCGCATCAATGAGAGTCTCATTGAAGGTGTTCGACGCCTCGGACCCTGGCGTGCGGAAGTACTCACGGATGAAGAGTGCGCCGGCGTTGGAGGTCGCCACGATGATCGTATTGCGGAAATCAGTTTTGCCGCCACCAGCATCAGTGAGGAATCCTTCGTCGAGCACCTGTAAGAAAAGGTTCAAGATTTTGGGGTGCGCCTTCTCGATTTCGTCCAGAAGAATGAGGGAGAACGGCTGATCGTGCACGCTGCGCGCAAGGTAGCCGCGATCGCCGCCTTCCACCGAGCCGACGATACCGGCAACGGACGCCTCCGTGCCGAACTCGTTCATGTCCAAACGGATCATGCGATCCGCAGAGCCGAAGTACTCCTCTGCGAGGACCTTTGCCGTGTGCGTCTTCCCTACGCCGGTCGGTCCGAGGAAGAGAAACGTTCCAAGAGGGCGCTCGCTGGCCTTGATCTCCAGACGAGCGCGCTTAAGCGCGCTCACGAGACTTGTCACGGCTTCGTCCTGTCCCACAATTTTTTTGCGCATTGCCTGGTCCAGCTGCAAGAGTTTGCCGCGCTCATCTCCGGACAATTCGCGAACATTGATGCGCGCCTTCTGGGAAACGATTGCGCGGATATGCTCATCGCGTACGAACGTGTCCCCGGCACTACGTGCGAGTGCGAGTGCATCTTCCAGTACGGAGACAGCTTTGCCCGGAAAGGAAGCACCACCGAGATAGCGCTTGCACAGTGTGATGATGCTGCGCAGCGCCTTGAAGGTAACGCGCACTACATGTTTGGAGTGCATGCGGAAATACTGCTCCATGAGCACGGACATGGTTTCCTCATCCGTCGCCTCATCCACCATAACTTTCTCGAAGTAGTGATCGAGACCGGGATCGCTCTTCACGAACCGGTGGTAGTCCTCGCTGTCGAGAATACCGATAAGCTGGATGTTCTTCTCCTGCAGAAAGCGCGTGAGAATCGCGCGGAGCTTCTCGCCGCCCGATTTGAGCAGCAGAGCGAGATTGTGGATGACGAGGATGAATTTTCCGGATTCTTGTGCTTTTTTCAGCGCAAAAAGTAAGAACGTGTCAGGGTTCGCCACGCCGGAGAGGAGTTCTTCGGTCCTGAGCGCGATGACGCGCGTGTAGGCGCTGAACGCATCGCGCTCCCGCTTGCGGATCTCGAACGTCATATTGTTCACCAGGGAACGCTTGCCTACGCCGACGGAACCGATGAGCAATAGGTTGTGCAGATCGGATTTTCCGAGGATGCGCAGCGCCTCCGTGCGCTCCGGCTCGTGGATGCGGATGAGCCTCTTGCCCTTCCAGAGGATCGAATCGCTCAGGTCCTCCGTGAGCCGATCGAGTGCGTCGGTGTAACCCATCACCCAACCGCGACCGATGCCGCCGAAAGATCCGAGCAGCGCCTCAGGCGACCAGAAGGGCATGCGATGCTCATAGAGCGCGTGGAAGGATTCCCATTTGAGGAGCGCCCGGACATTCTCGATCGACAGATCGCACGCATTCAGAATCGCTTCGAAGGCCTCGACGCGTGCGAAGAGCACGGAAAGGATCACTGCGGCATCAATCCGCTGTCGCTCCATTTCCGCCATCTCTTCCATCGCCAATGTCATGAATGCCGCGCCTGTGGGAATGGATTCCCCTCCACACTTAAGCGTTTCAAGAGCCCGAACGAGGAACTCAGGAACCTCCAATCCCATTTCCTGCACGATGAACGTTCCGCCGCGCGTTTTCACAGCAGCCGTCAGAAGATCTGCTGGTGTGACAGCAGAGAGATCTTGTATCCGCCGCACAATCTCGAATGAAAGATGATCCTGCGGACCCGTGGGTATCCAAGGAAGTGGACGGTCATCCCGCAGAAATCTCTGATCGATGAAAGCGTGCACGACGACAAGCGGGAAGAGCAGCAGCGCCGTCGCAATCATCGCAGGCACCGATTCTCCCATCGACGCCATCAAGCCAACAACGACGCCAAAAGCACCATAGAGCAAGAGCGCTAGTGGTCCGAACAGGATGCGATGGAGTGCGACTCCAATCGCCACATGCGTCCCGGTGATATCGATGGGTTGACGATTCACGCTAGAAGAATTGGACGAGATCAAAGAAGAAGAGCATGGGGAATGCGAGCCAGACGAGAATCATGGCGGTAAACACGGTGAAGAAAACCACTTCCACGACCATGCCGACAACGAGTGCGGTCAAACGGAAGACCATCCCGATAATGCGCGATGTGATATTGAGAGCGATGGCCTGAGCCATGAGATTCAAATCGAAACCCTTGCGCTCTGTGCGATCGACAATTCCTTTCCAAGGGCTCAGAAATGTCTTTATGAGAAACCAGAAGGAGAAGATCTCATTGAGTGCGCGGAAGTATTCGCGATAGTTCCGCAGGAAGTGCAGGGGAACTTCTACGAAGTACCACTTCAAGAATCCCGAAGCGGTTTCTCCGGTGAGTGCCGGATGCCGCGTAATGATCGTAAACGCACGCATAATGAATCCATTGATTATAGCAGAATTTTGCCTCTGGATGAAGCGGAATCGAACGGGTACGCTACCCGCCAATGTCCGGCTTCTTCATCGTTCTCGAGGGCCCCGACGGCAGCGGAACCACGCTCCACAGCACCCTGCTCAGCAGGAAACTGGAAGCGCAGGGCATGAAGGTGCTCCGTACGTCCGAGCCGACGGACGGTCCGATTGGTACGGCTATCCGCCGCGATCTCGATAAAGGAACGCCATTCTCTCCACTGGAGCTCCAGAAGCGGTTCTGTTCCGATCGCGCCTGGCATCTGAATGAAGTCATCGCTCCGGCGCTCCGCACCGGGTCCATCGTCATCTCCGATCGATACATCCCATCAACATTTGCTTATGGTGAAGCACTTGGCATCCGCAGAGAGGAGCTCGAAAATATGAATAAAGATTTTATTCGACCTTCCCTGCTCTTCCTGCTCCTGCCCCCGCTTGAGGTGTGTGCCCGGCGCTTGAAGAGCCGCGAAAAACTGGACGCACTTGAGGAAGTCACCTTCCAAAGACGTGTGTACGATCTCTACGCACATATGGCCGCAGAGGACCCCTCCATCATCCCCATCGATACCTCCGGACCGAAGCACGCCTCGGCGGAGGAAATCTATCGAAATGTAGAATGGAAAATGAAAAGGAACCTCTGAAAAATACGCCGATTCGTCACAGTGAGCCTGTCGAACTGCGACGAATCGGCCGCACGTCATGGTTCGAGACGCCCGCGCTCGTCATGGTGAGGAGTGCTGAGCGTAGCGAAGCATGTCTCGAACCACGAGCGCGGGCTCCTCACCATGACGAGTTTTTGTTTCCCTTTTCCATTCGCCCCCCGCGCGCGGGGGGCGCTACAATGAAGCCATGTCCGCCCTCCTCCTCTCCGGCAAGGAAGCAGCACAATCCCTCCTCGAAGGATTGAAATCAAAAGTGAAGGCGCTCGATCCAAAGCTCGTCGTCGTGCAGGTGGGCGATGATCCGGCGAGCGCGAGCTACATCCGACAGAAATTCAAAAGCTGCGAGGTGGTCGGCATGCGCAACGCGCACATTCATCTGCCGGAGAACACGCCGCTCGATACCCTGATGCAAACCGTACACGATCTCAATGCCGATCCCGACGTCACGGGGTTCATCGTGCAGGTGCCGCTCCCGGGCAAGCTCAACGACGCCGTGCCGCAGATCATCCGTGCCATCGACCCGAAGAAGGATGTCGACGGCTTCGGCGCGTACAACCTCGGCAAGATGTTCCTCTCCCGCGAGTTCGAGCACCTCCCGCCCGCGACCCCCTCGGGCATCGTCGCGCTCCTCGAACACTACAAGATCCCCATCGATGGAAAACACGCCGTCATCGTCGGGCGGAGCAATACCGTAGGCAAGCCGCTCGGCATCATGCTCCTCAATCGAAACGCCACCGTGACCCTCTGTCACAGCAAGACGAAGGACCTCCCTTCCCTGACGAAGCTCGCGGATATCCTCGTCGCCGCAGTGGGCAAGCATAATCTCATCACGAAGGACATGGTGAAGCCCGGAGCCGTCGTGATCGACGTCGGCATGAACCGGACCGAAGGAGGGCTCAAGGGCGACGTGGACTTCGAAGCGGTCAAGGAAGTCGCCTCCGCGATCACTCCCGTCCCCGGCGGCGTGGGACCGATGACAGTCGCAGCATTGATACGAAATTGCGTCACTGCAAAAGAACGTCAGCGTGAGCAATAACAGTCAGTGTCATGGTGAGCCAGACGAACCACGGAACTGCGTGCGGGCGAAGGAGAGACATTTTCGCGACGAAGTTCGTTTGCTCTTCACTGGAAAAGAGTAATGTTTGGTTGTGGAAAGCCATGAGCAAGATACTCCGGTAGGAACTGCGGAAGACGACTTCGATATCTTGACGGCATATCATGTCAAGACTGGTACATTGATGCCTGAAGCAAGGCAGCTTCTTCAACATTTCAAAGAGGTACATATGCAAATCGGACGGCACGAACCCAAAGTGGAGGAGCGCCACATCGAGGCGGTCGCGCGGGCATTGCCTGTTGAATTCATTGACCACAGCCAAGTTCACCCTGCTATCGCCGCGTCGCTCACAAAACATGACGTCATTTCCGCCTTCCATGCAATCGCAAGTACTAGCGAGAGCGATAACAAACGTCTCATTGAGAAGAGGCAGCCACAAGATCCTGCACTCACACGGCTCACGACGCTCTACTATCACATCTGCAAACTCCCCGCCGCATCAACAGACTGAAGGTTGATGGAAATCCTTGCTCGGAGCCGAAAAATCTGTACACTTCTTCCGTGGAAAAACCGTTTCACTCCTTTGGCTTTTCGGATTCTCTCCGCAAGGCCTGCTTGAGCGTTTTTCTCCCTTCCTGATGTGCGGGATCCTCGCCATCGCCGGCTACCGGGATGTCATTCAGGACCTCTATGACGGCCTCATTCTGCTACAGCATCGCGGCCAGGATGCCGCCGGAATCATGACATATAACAGTCAATTTCATCTGAAGAAAGCCAACGGCTTGGTACAGGATGTGTTCCATGAGAAATCTCTCGCACGCCTCAAGGGGCCGATGGGTATCGGCCATGTGCGCTACCCGACAGCAGGCTGTTCGAGCGAGTTTGAAGCACAGCCGTTCTTCGTCTCGACCCCCTTTGGCATCGCTCTCGCTCACAACGGTAATCTCACCAATGCCGGGGAACTGCGGAAGTTCCTCCTCGAAAAGGAGTATCGTCACCTCAATACGAACTCCGACTCCGAAGTCCTGCTCAACATGTTTTCAGTGGCCCTCAGGAATCAGCGGCCAAAGGGTAAGCTCACCCCCGAGCAGGTGTTCTCCGCCATGCGCAGCATCTTCAAACACTGCAAAGGTGCCTACTCAGCCGTTGCACTCATCGGCGGACAAGGTGTCGTCGGGTTCCGCGACCCGCACGGCATCCGGCCGCTACAGATCGGCAAGCGAAAGTTCGGCATGAAGGAGGAGTACATCATTGCCTCGGAAAATTCCGCTTTCCGCGCACTCGACTTCGACTTCGTCCGCGACATCCAGCCGGGAGAGGTCGTCTTCATCGACTCGAAGAACCGCTTGCACTCGAGCCAGGTTCGCCAAGGACAGCTCAGCCCCTGCCTGTTTGAGTGGGTGTACCTCGCCGCGCCGGACTCCACAATCGACGGCGTGAACGTTTACAAAGCCCGTGTCCGCATGGGCGAAGCGCTTGCCAGACGCATCAAGGATGCGCACATCCACATCGACTCAGTGATTCCCGTGCCGGACACGGGACGGCCCGTCGCCGCCGGACTCGCTGGCAAACTCAAGGTGAACTACCGTGAAGGTCTCATTAAGAACCGCTATATCCACCGTACATTCATCATGCCGGGGCAGTCTATCCGCAAGCGAAGCTTGCACTTTAAATTGCACCCGATTGAGCTGGAATTCAAAGGCAAGAGCGTGCTCCTTGTCGACGACTCCATCGTCCGCGGCAATACGTCGAAGAAGATCGTCGAACTCGTCCGCGAAGCCGGCGCGAAGAAAGTCTACTTCGCCACAGCGGCCCCACCGATCATCAGCCCCGATCCGTACGGCATCGATCTCCCGACGAAGGAGGAGCTCATCGCAGCCAACATGTCCGTGGAGGAGATCCGCAAATTCATCAAGGCCGACGGCCTCTTCTACGGCACTATCGAAGATTTGCGACGCGCCGTGCAGTACGGAAACCCCAAGATCAAGCACTTCTCGGAAGGATGTTTCACTGGCAAGTACCCGACTCCGGAAGTGACCCCAAAGCTGATCCGTGACCTTGGGAAGTGCCGCAACGAGACACGAGAGGATTTCGATAAATCCGACGAGGACGAAGACCGTTCGAAGATGATGGCATTGGTGTAGGCATGGAAAGGGACCTTATCGGTTCCTTTCCATGAACCATCCTTCCCTTCAAGGAAGCGCTTTCATACTCACTGTACTATGCTGCATACTCTGGGCATGCGTATCCTTCTCATCGCTTCCACCGCCCGCGAGCATGCCATCGCCGATGCGTTGTCTCGAAGCCCACAGCATCCGGAGATCATTTCCATTTGCGGATCAGAGAATCCGGGCTTGAAGCGTCTCTCGAGTGCTCTCCATACGGGAAACATCCTCGATTTCGATTTCGTTCTTCAGATCGCGAAACGAACGAAACCGGACTTCGCCGTCATCGGCCCGGACGATCCGATTGGCGCCGGGCTCGCTGATTTTCTCAAGGAAGAGAACATCCCCTCCGTGGCGCCACTTCAGGCGCTGGCCCGCATCGAGTCCAGCAAGGCATTCACACGCAATCTCCTCAAGAAGTACAGGATCGGATTATCACCGCAATTCAAAGTTTTTACGAAGGAGGAGCCAAAAGAATTGTACAATTTTATTGATCAAGAATTGCACGGGGCCTACGTGGTGAAGTTTGACGCCCTCAAGGGCGGCAAAGGAGTAAAGGTGAGCGGCGAACATCTCACCTCGATCGATGACGGTGTTACTTATGCTCTCGAATGCATCCGCGGGTGCGGACAAGTCGTCGTTGAAGAGAAGCTTACCGGCATCGAGTTCAGCCTGCTCTCCTTCGTCTCAGGTACGCAGGTTGTCGACATGCCTGCCGTGCAAGATCACAAGCGCGCCTACGACGGAGATACCGGCCCGAACACGGGCGGCATGGGAACGTACACCGACGCCGATCACTCCCTCCCCTTCCTCTCCGCGCAGGATCTTCAGTCGGCCAGAGACATCAACCGCGCCGTCGCAGCGGCGCTCCTCAAGGAGTGCAAGCAGCCGTATAAGGGCATCCTCTACGGAGGATTCATGGCCGTCAAAGACGGCGTCCGTGTCATCGAATTCAATGCCCGATTGGGCGATCCGGAAGCGCTCAATATCCTGCCGCTGCTGTCATCGGATTTCGTGGAGATCTGCCGAGCCATCATCGACGGGAGTCTGGAGCCTTCCCTCGTGACCTTCGACCACAAGGCGACCGTCTGCAAGTACATCACACCGGAGAGTTACCCCGTGAGCAAAGATCAATGCGGCAAAGAGGTGACGTTCCCGAAGATACCGGGAAACGCCCGCCTCTTCTACGGGGACGTAAGAGAAGACATGGATGGCATGCTGCACCTCGGAGGCTCGCGCACGGCCGGAATCGTCGGGATCGGGGCGAGCATTGCCGAGGCCGAGTCGATCGCACAGAAGCTCTGCGAACAAGTGCAGGGTCCCGTGCGCTTCCGCTCCGACATCGGCACAAAGGCCCTCATCGAAAAGAGGGTGGAGATGATGAGGAAACTGCGAAACGAGTAATCGCTTCTCGTCATGGTGAGGCGGAGTTCGCCGCAGGCGGACGACGTCTCGAACCATGACGCATCCCAATCAAGAAAAGAGCCCGATCACCAGGGCTCAATTCGGTTGCGGCTCGCGGGTTGATGCCCCCGAAGGAGCGATTGTTGATGGAGCATAACTGGTGATCGGGCTCACATCAGAACGGTGGCGTAGTCTCCTGCATACGAGAACCTCCTGACGATCTCTCTAGCATTTCACCATGCTAGCTCTTGATCGTCCGCGCAACGTTCGCAGAGTTCGTACCCAAAGCGCAACGAAACACACGGAAGCGTTTCAAGGTATGGTCCTCCTCATGAGAGAGGAACGTTCACAGAAAGAACAACACATCGACTTACCCTGCGAGCACAGGTGCAACCGATGGACGTATCGTAGGACACAATGGAGACGTGTCCAGAGGGAAGTCATCGATCTGCGCTTCACCCCACCTCCTTCATCCTCTCCTCCATCGCCCTCTCCTTGAGCGCTGCGACGATCTCGCCGATATCCCCCGCCATGATCGCCGGGAGATTGGAGAAGTTACGATCGAGGCGGTGATCGGTGAAGCGATCCTGCGGAAAATTGTACGTGCGGATCTTCTCGGCACGCTGAGCGGAGCCGATCTGTCCTGAACGCAGCTCTCCCCGTTCCCGCGTAAGGCGCTCCTGTTCGGCCAGGTAGAGGCGGCTGCGAAGCAGCCGCATCGCAAGATCGCGGTTCCGAAGCTGACTACGCTCCGTCTGGCAGGCGACCACCGTACCCGTGGGAATGTGCGTGATGCGTACGGCCGTCTCGACTTTGTTCACATTCTGGCCACCCGCTCCACCGCTGCGGAAGGTATCTACTTTTAGATCCTGCAGACGGATGGCTACGTCCACTTCCTGCGCCTCCGGCAAGATCGCCACCGTCGCTGTGGACGTATGGACGCGCCCCTTCGCCTCCGTCACGGGAATGCGCTGCACACGATGGACACCTGATTCGTACTTGAGCTCTCCGTAGGCACCATCGCCCTCGATGCGGCAAGCCGCTTCCTTCACTCCTCCGCCCTCGGCATCGGTCTTTGAGATCAGTTCTGTCTTCCAGCCTCGCGACTCGCCGTATTTGATATACATCCGCAGCAAATCCGCCGCGAAGAGCGCCGCCTCCTCTCCGCCCGTGCCCGCACGCACTTCGATGATCACATTCTTTCCGTCGTCGGGATCGTGTGGGATGAGAAAGCTTTTCATCTCTTCGAGAAGCATCGGCAGACGCTTGCGCGCGCTCTGCGCTTCCTCTTTGGCGACTGCGAGGAGCTCTGGATCGTCTTGTACATGCTCGATTGCTGCGATCGACCGCTCGCAAGAGTCGTACTCGACAAGAAGGGCGATGAGTGGCTTGAGTTCGGCAATCTGCTGCCCGATGCGCTTCACTTCCTTCGGATCGCCATAGACTTCGGGTTCCTGCAGCTTCCTCTGCATCCCTTCATATTCCGCCGCCAGTGCACGAAGTTTCCCGATCACCGTCCAATTATGGAGCAGCGACGCCACCAGGGGAAGCGCGGATTTACGTGATCGTACTTCGATGGGTTGGTTCTCTTGTGGAGAGAAGAGGGTGGAGTACCATGCTTCGTATGGATTGGAAGAAGAATTCCACCCTCATCATCGGCATTGCGATTCCCGTTGCAATGATTCTGTTCGTCGCGGCAAGCATCTATCTTCCTGCATTCTTCGCCGCACCGCCTCGTTACAACTTTCTCTATCTTACGGGGGACTCTTACGACTACCAATGGCAGTATCGCGTTTCCGGCGGCAAGCTGGAGGAGATTCCCCGCAACGTGGAGAAAAATGCCATCGTCCCAGGGAGGGCAACGCTCTACCTCTTCGACATCGTGAAGAAGGAGAGCACAACGATCACCGCGGCGGAAGCGAAGAAGCTCACTCTCGATCCCAGTGCCATCGCACCGGACGGGTATGAAGTGGTGCGCAGCCATGGCGGCGGCGGATTCTTCCCCTTCGATTTCCGCGATAACAACTATAACACCTTCTACCTGCGCAATCGCTTTGCAGGACAGAAGATCTCTCTCAAGACATCTGAAGGAAATTACTGGAATTACGATTTCCTCGGATGGGTCCTTCCCTAACTCCTCATTCCCATGGATAAACAAGATCTTCTACGCCAGCTCTCCGCTCTCGCGGAGCAGCACCTCGTATCGGAACAGGAGGTGCTCCAGGTCCTTCGTCAAGGAAAGCCGCCTGCTTCTGAGCATGCAACAGCCTCACGTTTTACCGAGATCCTCTACTACATCGGCAGTCTCATCATCTTCATCGGTGTCACTGTCCTCGTCGTACAGAATTGGGAGATGCTCAATTCCATCACGAGGATCCTCGTCACCCTTGGCGTGGGCGTCGCGTCGTACATCATGGGAGTGCTCTACATGCAAAAAAATGTCACACAGAAGCTTACGACTGCGTTTTTCTTCCTCGCCACCATCTTACTGCCGACAGGGCTCTTCATCACCTTCCACGAAGCCGGTTTCGATGTGGGAACGGCAGGAACGAACGTTGTGATTTCCGGCATCCTCCTCGGCACATACCTCGCTTCGTACAGCCTTTACAAGAGAAACTTTTTCCTTCTCTTCGAAATCATTTATGCGACGTGGCTTTTCTTTGCATTCACGAGCCTTCTTTTCAGCGGAAACCCGATCCTCGTCGAGTGGAAGTTCTATACCTACCGCGTGATGATCACGGGACTGTCGTTCATCTTCATCGGATACTCCTTCCGGGAAAACGGGTCCCGCAGGGAGCTCACCGGCCCGCTCTATGCCTTCGGCATCCTCGGCTTTCTCGCTTCCACGCTTGCGCTCGGCGGCTGGCGGCCCGAGCAATCGCTCGTGTGGGAGCTCCTCTTCCCCGGTATCGACCTTGCGGTGATCTTCCTCGGCGTAATCTTCAGAACCCGCGCTTTCCTCGTCTTCGGCGCGCTCTTCCTCATGGCTTACATTTTGAAAATCACCTCGGAGTATTTTAGTGAGGGATTTGGCTGGCCGCTGTCACTCGTTCTGCTCGGTTTGGCGTTCATTGCCATCGGCTACTACACCTACCACTTGAATCGGAAGTATCTCTCGGCTTAAGGTGCCTCCTCACATGTGCCTCATACCTTGAGAATTCTCGTTGCTATGTCCGGCCCTTCGACAGGCTCAGGGCCTCTTGCAGGTTTTACCATCTTCTCGTCCATCCTATAAGAGTGCTCGTCGCCCTCTCTGGCGGAGTGGACTCGAGTGTCGTCGCCTGCCTCCTGAAAGCGCACGGCCATGACGTTGTGGGCGTCCATCTCTCACTCTGGCAAGATCCACGCGCTCCTGCGTGCGCGAAGATCCTCCCTTCCAAGTGCTGCACAGCGCAAGCACTTCATCGTGCAAAAAGCGTAGCAAGATTGCTCGGCATCCCGTTTCATATCGTCTCACTCAAGCGGGAATTCAAGAGAGTAGTGGTGGATCCTTTCGTTGCGGCATACGCGCGGGGCATCACCCCCAATCCATGCGTGCTCTGCAATCCCACCTTCAAGTTCGCACATCTCCTCAAGCTGGCAAAGAAGTGGAAGTGTGACAAGATAGCCACTGGCCACTACGCAAGACTCAAAGAGAAAACCGATGCACGCGGCCGGAAATATACCGCTCTCCTCGTCGCCAATGACTCCAGAAAGGACCAAAGTTACTACCTCTACCGTCTGTCGGATTCCGAGCGCCTCCATTCCCTCTTCCCGCTGGGCACGCTCAAAAAAAGCGCCGTCTATGTGCTCGCGAAGAAGTGGAAGATCCCACTCGATCGCGCAAATTACCGTGAAAGCCAGAACCTCTGCTTCTTCCCCGAGAAGGATGCGCTGCCGTTTCTCAGGCGCTACGTGCGAGGAAACCACTCGGGTCCCATCAAGACACGCGAAGGGAAAACTGTCGGCATGCACGCAGGTCTCCCCTTCTACACCATCGGACAACGAAGGGGTCTCCGGATCGGAGGCCTGACGATCCCTCTCTACGTCGTCGCGAAACATTCACGCCACAATGTGCTTGTCGTCGCTCCGCGCGGAGAACTGCGAAGCGACTCTATCACGATCACACAGCTGCACTGGATCGGACCGGCCCCCGCAGAAAGAAGAAAGATCCCCCTGGACGTGCGCATCCGATCACTCGGAGAACGCATTGGCGGTACACTCGTCCGAACAGGGAAACGTGCAATATTCCACTTTGCGAAGAGCACGTTTGATGGTATCGCTCCAGGACAATCGGCCGTGCTATACCGCAGAGAGGAAATCGTCGGAGGAGGCATCATCACATAGGGGTTCAATGGGGCTGTCTGCTCTCCTTTCCATCCTCGAATCGTGCTATCCTCTATCCCTTTTCCCGCTGCATCTTAAGCGATTTTCTGCTATAATTCCGTGATACCACTCCACCCGCGCCGCCACCGCGCCGACGTCGATCCAGACGGGACGATCATCCTCCCGGAGGATGACGATGTCGTGACCGCTCCGGAAACCGAAGATGTCCCCGGCTTGAGACTTCTGAGAGCTGAATGGACGATCGAGGATGAGCCGCTCCCCGCGGAGATGAAGAGGCCCCCGAAGCCCGTACATTCGATCTTCGCACAGGTCCGATGGACTATCCGGCAGATTTCGGGGGAGCTGCTCGAAGAGTGCACCGACCAGTATCGCTTCAGCTTCCACACTCTCGGAAACTCACTTCGTTCCGCTGGCACCGCGCTCGCCAGTGCCGGATGCACGCTATGGGCGTTTCTCACACAACCAGTGTGGATCGTCTCGCCTTCCCAGAAGCCAAAGCAGTACACACGCGTGACGCTCTTCCTTCTCGATACTGTGCGGTTCGGTGGAACGTTCGCGGCCATCTTCGTTGCTCTCTTCGTCACTTTGAACTATGAAAGTTTCTGGAATATCGTCTCCGAGCGCATCAACCCTATCGAGCACGCTCGCTCCGTACAAGCTCTCAGTGAATCCGTAGATAGCAAGCTGAAAGACCATCTCGCCAACGCGCCGTCTCTCTCGGTAGCCGGGGGAAACATGGGCGACCTCTTGAGTTTCTTGCCGCCGGTCGGCCCGCCGGAGAATCGGCTCATCGTCCCGAAACTAAACCTCAACGTACCGATCGCCACACCACCGTACGACGCCCTGCTGAAGGAAGACTGGGCACAAGTCGAAAAGGATATCCAGATGGCGCTGCAAGACGGCGTCGTGCACTATCCAGGAACAGCTAAACCTGGCCAGGCGGGCAACTTCTTCGTCACCGGCCACAGCTCCTACTATCCATGGGCACCGGGAAAATATAAGACGGTCTTTGCGCGTCTGAGTGAACTTGCACCTGGTGACGATTACTGGGTGTACTTCGGCGGCGACAAGCACCGCTACGTCATCCGTACGAAAGAGGAGGTGAGTCCGACAAATGTCTCGGTGCTCGACCAACCGTCGAATAAAAAACTAGGCACCCTCATGACCTGCACGCCTATCGGCACCGCCCTCCATCGCCTTATCCTTACAGCGGAAGAAGTGGACCCGTCGACAGGCATCGCACTCAAGCCGGGAGAATCGGGCAAGCACGTCCTGCCAGCTTCACGGCCGGAGGCGTTACCGATCTAAAAATACTCACCGTTTGGGGCGGTGCTCCGCGACGCTTGCCTTCGCGCATCTTGAAAATGACGTATACTCTTTAAGAACTGCTCCTTCATTGTCATCCTGCCGCTGTGGTGAAATGGTAGACACGGGGGACTTAAAATCCCCTGCCCGTAACAGGGCGTGCTGGTTCGAATCCAGCCGGCGGCACCATCCGGCTTCGCTCCGCTCATGCGGAGTTACGCCGAGATTTCTCCATGTAAGATTCATCAACCGGATGTCTCGGCAAAGCACAATCGAGCAGAGCCCTTCTTTACTGATTAGTACAAATAATTTGTTCAAACTTTCCCTCATTACGAAAAGATCCCCGCATGTTACGAGGATCTTTACGATCAAAAAGAAACTACCCTTCAATCGAATTCGACAGTCGTCTCCGTGGGAGACGTGATAGTCGAGCCTTCCAGAGATGTGATACGCACACCGAACTTCGTCCCCGACTTGTTGCGCGAACTCTCGATGAGGGGAATGGAGATCGTCTTCACCGATTCGTCATCCACAAAGGTAAGCGTCCCTTGCGCGGACGTGTAGTCGAGACCGGCCACCGCAGTGACATCATAAGTGGCAAACGACACCTTGACCGTCCCATTCGTGCCGCCGACCCGCTGCACGGTAACCAATACCTTCGTATCGGATGATGACGATCCTGCGGTGAATGTCGATTTCCCAAACTTGAGCGACCCACTTCCCGCCGCCATGATCTCATCATCTGCGATCGTGACGACTGCACTCTTCGCATCGCCGAGGGAGGCACCGGCATTCGTGCTCGTGAGCGTCACGGTGAATGTCTTATTTCCGTTGATAGTCTCATTATCCGTTATCAATACAGGGAATGTTTTGCTCGATTCACCATTCAAGAACGTGAGTGAGCTGCCCGAAGCATTGAAGTGTTGTGTTGCCAATGCTGTCCCATTGGTCAGAGAGTACTGTACGGTTGCCTGTCCGGACGTGCTACTGGTACGAACGACAGTCACGTTGATCTGACCAGCATTTTCTGCCACCTCGTACGCCGAAGCCCCGAAGGAGAATGTGCCGCCTCCCGTCGAAGAACCATCCGATGCTGAGCTCGATGTGGAAGAACTGGAGGAACTTGTCGGCGACTCATCGTCGGTGATGGTGAGCGTGGCGGTGATAGGCGTACCGAGCGCAGCGCCGCCTTTTACATTGCTCAATGTGAGAGTGATCGTCCGGGAGCCGTCTGTCAGCGTATTGTTGAGGAGCTTCACTGGAAAGGCTGCTGTGCTCTGTTTGTCAGAGAAATGCAATGTACCGGAATTCGGCTCGTAATCCGTATTGGCCTCCGCTGTCCCGTCGGATGTTGCGTAATCCACGGTCACAGCCCCCTGCACCCCCCCCGCCCTGATAACAGTCACGGACGCTGCCGCGCCATTCTCCTTACCAGTGTACGTTTCCGTAGTAAACCGGATGGTACCGGCAGGATTTTGCGTCGTTTCCACAGAAGAAGAGGAGCTTGAACTCGAAGAAGAGCGAGAGGACGAAGAGGAAACATTGCCTGTCAGATCTGCTTTTAAACGCTGGAACATAACTGCAAGCTGACCGCGAGTAACGTAGTCATCCGGACCGAAACGCCCGTCCTGATAACCATGGATAACGCCTGCGGCATACATTTCCCCAACAGCGGCGTCGTAAAAAGAACCCGTACGAACGTCATCGAAGACAGCAGACCCCAGACTGGTCGCGACGGCTGTAGCTCCAATGCCGCAAGCTGTACCCGCTAAAAAGAGCGTGAGAGAGGCACGCGAGAAACGAGAGAACATCATGGGAGATGGGGAAGAAATCGATGCAGTATGCACAGTTCTTGACTACGCATGCAATAGACAAAAGATGTACGAAACAGCAGAACTATCGTTTGAATCGCAAGATTCTTTGGAGCCAAACGGCGTATGGTTGAAATTTAAATATTATGGTATAATGATATTAGAAATATGCACACCCTCACCGCCCTCTTCCCGCGCATCTGGCCGCAGCGACGTATCACCTGGTGTGAGACATCCGCCGGCTGGCTCTTCCTGTTCCTCATGGTGGCATCCAGCTCGACCACCGCCACTTTCGCCAAGCAGCTGGGGGCGGTCTTTTCACCGCTCTCGATGCTCGTCTTGAGCGAATGTATGATGCTTCTCTTCGCGCTGCTCTCGTTTGGCTCCATCCCACTTATGAGAAGCATCTGGCGAATGGACCACAACACGCTCGTCCTCACTGCAATCGCTGGCATGCTCAACGGTATCATCGCACCACTCCTTTGGTTCTACGGTCTTGAGCGTACGTCCGTGATCAACGCCCAGTTGTTCGGCATGACGGAGATGTTGTTCATGATCGCATTCGCCGTGTTCTTCGCCAGCCAGCATCTCACGCGCTCACACATCGTCGGTGGCTCCATCATCATTACCGGTGTGGCCTTCGTATCTCTACAAGGATTCACGAGCAGCCTCACGGTGAGCAGAGGCGACATCGCCATCTTACTTTCCGGCATTCTCTTCGCTACCGGCGGCACGATCGTCGCAACGTCTCTCAGAAAGATCGACTCTGAGCTTATCATTGTCATCCGGTCGGCAGTCGCCATCCTCTGTTTCTTCCTTCTGTCCCCCTTCGTTTCTCATCCTTTCCGTACCGAGCTCGCAGAGTTTCCCCTTACACTTTTGCCCATCCTCTTTGGTTATGGATTCATCTCCCGCTTCCTCGTCATTTTCAGTTATTACGAATCCATCGAACGATTACCCGTTCCCACCGTTTCCCTTCTCTCAACTCTCAGTATCGCAGGATCCGCTCTCTTTGCATTCATCATACTAGGCGAAGCAGTTGTCTGGTATCAGATCGTCGGTGCGGCTCTCGTCATCACCGGCAGCGCTTTCGTGCATCACACACGCGCCTCCACTGACGCCTCGCACGTCGTCCACGAGTACAAAGGGCACCACCGTTATCAAGGCTAGAAATCAATGGTCAGAATCAAGCTCACTATCAGTTCGAATGCTAGTCCTCGCCGTACAATTGCAATGCGAGCGAGACGATCTTGGCCATCTCCGCACGAAGAACCGGATCAGCAGGGCCGAACATGGCCGTCGGATTCCCTTGGACATCCGTATAACCAGTGATGATGCCATCCTGCGCAGCACGCTCGATGGCTGCAGCGAATTCCGTAGAAGCGCCAACATCGCTGAAACGCTGCGATGTCTCACCCGAAACGGGAATAAAGAAAGCCTGCAAAAGCGTAACTACCACCTCGCTACGGGATGCGAGTTTGCGGACAGGGACGGATCCATCGCTAAACACCGCCCATCCGTTCGTCTCCGCACAGAGAATGTACGGAGTCGACCAGCGATCGACTGCAGAGGAATTTTTCAGGGTCCCTGACCCGACGCATGCAGATGTGTCGATTCCTGCCACGACGACGGCGATCTTCGCAAGTTGTTCGATGGTGAGATTGTCTGCCGATCCGAATTTGCCCGTAGGCAATCCCATTTCATCGCGGTACCCCACAAGAATGCCGCGCGCGGCTGTGTCCCGCACGTACGGCGCGAACCACTCCCCCTTGGGAACATCACGTAGAACTACGGGGACATCTTCGACACGAACGGTAAGGAAGGCAGGATCCTCCTCGAGCATGCGTTTACTCGCTCCGGTCCCCACTTCGCCTGAGCGATCAGGAAAAAGGTTCTTCGATTGTTCGGCCGCTCGATCAAGCACCTGATCGGTGCTCTCCTGTAAGGAAGTTTCGACTTCATTCTTGAAAAGCTCGACATCACTCCTAAAATCATCCATGGAGGCAGCATGCACAGGTACAGGAGCTGCAATTGCAAGAAAGCCGGAGATCAGACCACAGCAAAAAACAAAGTACATGAGAGTGAAAGGGAACAGTGCCATCGTAACAGGAGAACCCCGTGGTAACAACGAACGTATGAATCCATGTCACGAAGCTAATGGAGGATTTTTCATTTGCGTCCTCCCCTCCCCTCGTCTACTCTTTCGCGGACATGATGCAACGCAACGATCGCAGCTCCCGTGAGCCCTCCGAGGGCACGGGGATGCGTTTTTCAAAAACGGACAACGTACGTGGGCAGACGATCCTGCTGCTCGGCTCTGGAGCGCTGAAGATCGGCGAAGCGGGTGAGTTCGACTATTCCGGCAGCCAGGCGATCAAAGCATTTAAGGAAGAGGGCGCGCGCGTCGTACTCGTGAATCCGAACATCGCCACGAACCAGACGAGTTGGGAGCTGGCGGACTGCGTGTACTTCCTGCCCGTAACCGTCTCCTTCGTGCAGCGAGTGATCGAAGCGGAAAAACCTCAAGCGATTTCCCTCTCCTTCGGAGGCCAGACGGCGCTCAACTGTGGTCTCGCGCTCGCCGAGCAGGGCATCCTCGCACGACACAACATGCGGGTCTTGGGTACGCCGATCAAGAGCATCCACGACACCGAAGATCGTAAACGCTTCAATGAAGAGCTGAATACGATTGGCGTTTCTGTTCCGCTTTCGCGTGCGTGTGAATCGCCAGAGGATGCGCTGAAGGCGGCGGAGGAAATTGGGTATCCCGTCATCATTCGCGGAGCGTTCGCTCTCGGCGGCAAAGGCAGCGGTCGTGCCGCCACCGAACGAGAGCTTCATGAACTGGTAAAAGTGGCGTTCGTCGAGTCACCACAGATCCTCGTGGAAGAGGACCTCACCGGATGGAAGGAAATCGAATATGAAGTAGTACGAGACTCCGCGGATAACTGCATCACAGTCTGCAACATGGAAAACGTGGACCCGCTCGGTATCCACACCGGTGAGTCCATTGTCATCGCCCCAAGCCAGACACTCGATAACACCGATTATCAAATGCTGCGCTCGATCTCCCTGAAGGTCATCCGGCACTTCGCGATTGTCGGCGAATGCAACATCCAGTTTGCTCTCGACCCGAAATCCCGTCAGTACCGCGTCATCGAAGTGAATGCGCGTCTCAGTCGCTCCTCAGCCCTCGCATCGAAAGCAACAGGCTACCCGCTCGCATTCGTTGCGGCCAAGCTTGCGCTCGGCTATACACTGCCGGAGCTCCGAAATGCAATCACGCAGGTGACATGCGCGGACTTCGAGCCGGCACTCGACTACGTCGCAGTGAAAGTCCCCCGATGGGATCTTCAGAAATTCCGTTTCGTCTCTGATCAAGTAACAAGCGAGATGAAATCGGTCGGTGAGGTGATGGCGCTCGGTCGTTCCTTTGAAGAAGCTCTCCAGAAGGCTCTGAGGATGCTCAATATCGGCGCAGAAGGTCTCTATCCGTGTCCATTCTCATTTCCCGACATCGAGAAAGAGATGAGGCGCCCCACACCGCGGCGACTCTTCGCCGTTGCGGAAGCGTTACGCGGGCGGTGGACTCCCGAAGAGGTGAATCATGCAACGGGGATCGACTGTTGGTTCCTGCAACGTATCAAAGCCTGCGCGCTCATCGCGGAAGAATTGGTGCACGCCCGTCACGCTTCCCTCGAAGCCGATCTCCTTCGCCGCTCAAAAGTCGCAGGATTCTCCGACCGCGCTATCGCAACTATTACGGACAAGAAAATGGAAGATATACGTACCGACCGCATCGCGCATCACATCACTCCTGTCATCAAACAAGTAGATACGCTCGCAGGCGAATTCCCCGCGAAGACAAACTACGTGTATATGACGTATCACGGAATACAGCATGACATTGCGATTGGAGATGCCCGCGATTCTGCAGTCACTCATAGTGCTATTGTTCTCGGCAGTGGTCCTTACTCCATCGGCTCTTCGGTGGAATTTGACTGGTGCTGCGTGCAAACAGCACACGAACTTCAGCGACAAGGGTTCTCTGTCACCATGGTGAACTCCAATCCGGAAACCGTAAGCACGGATTACGACGAGTGCGATCTCCTCTTCTTCGAGGAACTGACGGAAGAGCGCGTACGCGATATCGCCGACCTCCTGAAGCCCGAGGGTCTCGTCGTTTCGATGGGTGGCCAAATCCCCAACTCACTCGCCCCCAAGCTCGCCCGTGCGGGTCTGCCCATCCTCGGCACCCGTCCCGAGGACATCGATCGCGCTGAGAATCGTCACAAATTCAGTTCGCTCTTGGACGAGATCAAGGTGGAACAGCCCGAATGGAAAGAGTTCGCCGACGTCCGCTCCGCGCGCCAATTCGCACAGAAGGTCGGCTATCCCGTCATCGTCCGACCCAGCTACGTCCTCTCCGGCGCATCGATGGCAGTCGTACACTCGGACGGGGACCTCGAGTCTTACGTGAATCAAGCCGCATTCATCAACAAGGAAGCGCCAGTCGTCGTTTCGAAATTCGAACAGGGCGCGAAGGAAATCGACTTCGACGGCGTGGCGCAGGACGGAAAATTGCTGATCTATGCCATTTCCGAGCACGTCGAAAATGCCGGCGTTCATTCCGGAGATGCCACCCTCGTCCTCCCGCCGCAACGCGTGAATCTCGAGACGCTCCGAAGGCTTAAGACCATCGTGAAGAAGATTGCGAAAGGACTTGCGATCTCGGGACCGTTCAATATCCAATTTCTCGCCTGTAACAACCGACTGAAAGTCATCGAGTGTAATCTGCGTGCAAGCCGCAGTTTTCCCTTTGCCAGCAAGGTGACCGGAGAGAATTTCATCACTCTTGCCACGCAGGCTCTGCTCCAGAAAGCACCGACGACTATCCGCTACCAGACCCTCGACCTCGATTACGTCGGTGTGAAGGCCGCCCAATTCAGTTTCAGCCGCCTGCGCGGAGCAGACCCGCGCCTCGGCGTGGAAATGGCTTCTACCGGCGAAGTCGGGTGTTTCGGACTGGATGCCGGACAGGCACTTCTGATGGCTCTTCTCGCTGTCGGCTTCAAGCTGCCGAAGAAAAACATTCTTGTCACAATCGGACGGATCGAGGACAAACTCGATCTCCTGCCGATGATCATACAACTCCACGAACGCGGCTTCTCTTTCTTCGCCACAACGCATACGCACGAATTCCTCGAATCGCGCTCGATCCCCTCCGCCCTCCTCTACAAGGTCTCTGAGCCACGCAGTCCCAACATCCGCGAATATCTCGAACACAAGCGCATTGATCTTGTCATCAACATTCCCACCCACTCGATGGGCGCTGATCAAACGGACGGTTATTTCATCCGTCGGATCGCCACCGATCAAGGCATTTCACTCATTACCAACGTCCAGCTCGCCAAACGCGTTATCGAGGCTATCTGTCAGATCGATTCGCCCGAGCACTTGGAACTGCTTCGATGGCCGGATCTGCTGGCTCGCAGATAAAATTGCGGCTGTATCTTGGTTGCCCCCTTACAGAAATCCCCTTAAAATGCCCCGGTTCCTCCCCTCCCCCTCATGGATGATTCGATCGTAACCGGCGATGAAGATCTAAGTACAAGCAACGGCTCCGGAACCTTCAGCGACGATCAGACGCTCGTCACAAAAGAGGGTTTAAAACAGCTCAAGGATGAGCTGGAGAATCTCAAGACGGTCCGTCGGCAGGAGGTGGCACAACGCCTCAAAGAAGCCATTTCGTACGGCGACCTTTCGGAGAATTCGGAGTACGAAGAGGCGAAAAATGAACAAGCATTCGTTGAAGGCCGCATCCTCGAGCTCGAACAGAAGATCAAGAATGCGAAGATCATCTCGGAGAAGAAGATCGCCACGCATGCCGGCAAGCAGGTGGAGATCGGTTCCACCGTCACTGTGCGCAATAAAACGGACAACCACGATCCGGAGTCGTACACGATCGTGGGTTCCACGGAAGCAAGCCCGCTTGATCATAAAATCTCGAACGAATCCCCTATCGGCAAAGCGCTCATCGGCAAAGTGAAAGGTGACTCCGTTCAAGTGGCGACCCCGGCAGGCATGCTGAAGTACGAGGTCTTGAAGGTGGCATAGGACAGGGCGTCTTCCTGTTTGAGAGAAATTGCGCTAAGCTCAGTGCAGCATGACCGTTCCCTCTCCAGCTCCGATTCCGGCGAGTACGTCGTCGGTTGTCATCCCACCCGAAGCACAGTCCCGGTTTCCCGATCTCATCGCTCTCATCCTTGGATCGGAGAGCATGAACAATGAAGAACGACAGTACTGGATCAACATCCTCTTCGTCATGACCCCGGAACAACGCACGAATCTCAAGGACATTCTCGAAACAGAGAAGCACCAACTGCAAGAAATCGATAAAAAGTATGCCAAGGAGATCGGCGAAATAGATTCCAAGCAACTTATCGAAAAAACCCGCGAAGAGCGCTCCGTGCGGCGTCTCAAACGTGTGGAGGAAGAATCTGCGGCAAAGCAGAGTGAAGATGCACATGCAGAAGATATCCTCAAGAGTATTCAAAGCGAGAAGTAGCGTCACCCTTCTCTAAACGCCAAGATGCATCGATCCACGATGGCGTTCATTTCTTCAGGAGCTTCTATGGTGGATTTGAATGCGCCGGTCTTGAGACTTACGTCCATCTCTACGACACGATCGACGATGGACGTGAGGATATCCGGCTTCAGCCTCCGCGCAGATGCAAGGAGCGAACGGGCGACATAAGGATTCATTCCGACTGCAGCAGCAATCGCATTAGGCTGTGTGATTCCCTCCGCAACGGCGCCGGAGACGAGCACGAGCTGGCTCACCCGCCACAAAAGCCGGTTCCAGAGCTCTGCAGAAGTGACGCCACGCTGGCGCAATTGCTGCGCGAACTCTATCGCCTCCTCCGCCCGTCCCTCGCCAAGAAGATCCATGAAATGCCAATCATCCCCTTCGCCCATCGAAACGACAAGGGCAAGCACGTGCTGCGGCGTGATCTCACCGCCGGAAGCGTAGATAGAGAGCTTTCGCAATTCCTGCAACAGCATCGCCTGATCTTCCCCGATGATCTCCAAGAGTAGTCGCTCGGCCTCCCGTGTCATCGAGGCACCCAGCTCCTTGAGCTGCTCCTGTAACCAGCCTTGAAGCTGCGTGTGTGTGAGAAGAGGAAACATCCGATGCTCCGCAATATCGGCGAGGTCCTTCAAAATCGCCGGCGGCTTTCTGCGGCGATCCGTCGAGAGTTCGACGACGAAGAGGAGAAGGACATACGGATGAATCTGCTCTGCAAGCATCTTCAGATCACTCTTGGAAAGCTTTGGAGCCCCGGCAACGACGACCAGTCTCCTCTCCGCGATGAAAGGCGCCACTGCCACTTCATCAAGCAACTTTGGTAAAGTGAGGTCGGCTGCCTCAAGCTTCAGGAGATTCTCCGATCCGTGTTTCGCAGTGAAATGCCCCGTCCATCGCCGTACTTCCTCGAAGAGAGCAAATGCATTCTGGCCGGAGAACAGATAGAGATTCGACATGGGAGGAGTAGTCACCTTAACCCCTTTCCCTATTCTCTGCCAACGAAGCCTGCCGCATAGAGATGATTATTAGAATCCTATTCTAGATATGAGTCAATTTCCCATTCATTGAGAAAAAACGCTTTTCGGCCTATAATATTGAGAAATGTTCACATACATCCGCCAACTCTTTTCCCACAAGAATACGCGCATCTTCGTCCTCGGACTGGCGAGCATCGTCAGCTGCTTCGCTGTAGGGATCCGTTCAGCGGGAGAGGTGCAACCCATCACGCTCATCGAAGCCGGTTCGGCGGATCTGACAGGCGATATCAACGATGATGGCGCAGTCGATCTTCAAGACATTCGCATTATCCTCGAAATCGCACAGGGATATCGTGAAGCGACTCCCGAAGAACTAAGAGCTGACCCGGACCAAAACGGTGCGTTTACGGTGGATGACGCCCTGCGTCTCCTTGCTGCGCTCCCCACACGCTGATCTCCGCACTCCATGCTCTTCTTCTCCGCTCTCTTCCGGCAAACCTCTCTCCCACACATCCTTGCAATCGCGATGATTACGATGGTCTTACAGCCGACTGCTGCGTATGCGCAGGAAGTTTCTGCGCCCACAGCTGGCTCGACAGGCACGACGTTCACCGTCCGGCCACATTGCGAGCAGGCTCCCGCTTCACAAGCAGGAATTTTCGGCGAAGTGCCACACCCCGACCCTATCGTGCAAATAGGATCCGGCGTGTGCTACTCCTATCCAGTGGAAAACCCCCAAAGCCTCAAGACCTCTGTCATGAAAGTCGGTGACACGCTCGACATCGACCTCGTGGCGAATAATCCGGAAGGGAACAAGATCCAACGCGCACGCGCATGGATTTCTTATGACCCTACTATCCTTGAAGGAGTGAGTATTGAAATAGATTCGGCATTCCCGCAAATCACACCCGGCGAAAAGGATTTCGATACTGCAAAGGGTTACGTCATGATCGACGTACAGTCCACATCAGGACAGGAACCGAGCGCGAATCCTGTGCCAATTGCACGCATTATCTTCCGCGTACTGAAGGCCCCTCCGGTAGGAACGATTTTGAGCTTCTATGACATACAACCAAGCGGACACACTTTCTTAAAGAAGGTTAACGCATCATCGCCAGACGGAGAGTCCGCCATGGGTGCCGACCCGACATCTTTACATGTCATCTTCGGTTCCCATACGGGGGAAGTCTGCACACAGAATACTGACTGTTTCAGCGGCAGCTGTGTAAATGGTGCGTGTGCCGCCGGAGTCACTCCTCCAGGAGATGGCGATGGTGCAACCATGTGCACGACTGATGCGCAGTGTCCAAGCGGGCGTTGTGTGAACGGAACGTGTGCCACTGGCGCTCCTTCCGAAGGAGGAAATCTTCCTGACGGAAGCACCTGTCAAACCTCCAATGAGTGTGCAAGCGGCAACTGTGACCAAGGCGCCTGCCATGCAAAAACAAAGCCGAACGGATCACCATGTCAATACGGCGGCGAATGTTCGAGTGGCATTTGTATGAACGGTATCTGCCAAGCATCTGCCACCGAACCCACTCCCCCACCCTCCGACGGCACAACCGAACCAATCGCGGGAGAACAGACAGGCGGCTCCGCCTTCTCGCTGCTCCAGGTGCGAAATCTACGTCTCACGACGAAGGACACCTCGGTATTCCTGGCGTGGGATGCACTGCAATCCTCCGTCCTTCAGGCCTATAACATCTACTATGGTACGACGAGCGGTCGGTACATCCAGCGGAAGACCGTGGCCAAAGAAATCCACAGTCTTGCTATTCATGATCTCCCTGCGAAGACAACGTATTACTTTGCCATCCGCGCAGTCTCCACAGCAAACGAAGAGAGCGCCTTTAGCCAGGAAGTGGCCGTGTCTATCGGTGAACCAACCACTTCCACCGCTCCTCTATCACTCAATGGACAGGTCCTCAGAGAATTAAAAACGAATCCTCTGGGAACAGGTAATGGCAATGGAGGAGCCGTACCCGGCGAAACCGGCATGTCAACGACTATCATCCTCCTACTGCTTTGTTCCGCAGTCATCGGCACTACGTTCGCTTCGCGCCGCCAACTTACCGTGACGGTCGCTCCACCCTCGCATGAGTGACGATCTGCATCCATACTGGCAAACCGACGAAGAGACACCTGTCCCGGTGCGTCCTGCCTCCGAGCAGCCAGCGCAGCATCTGGCTGTACTGCCGCAAAATGCGCACACTATATCGCGCAAACCCGCGGCTCTCGCTGGTATCGCACTTGCCGTTCTCTTGAGCGGCTTCTTCTATGCGGGGCTTGAACGTCTTACAGGCCAGCTCGTCAGCTCGACCATCACCATCCGCATCACTACCAAGGGTGTCGACCCCGTCGAAGTGACTGCCCCACAGGGATCCACCATTAAATGGATCAATGAACAATCCGTACCTCAAATCCTCGAATCCAAGGATCTCTGTGCCAAGAACAACTGTCTCTATACACCAAACATCTTTCAGGGTGACAATGCGACCTTCGCGATCACCACAGACGTGCAACCCGGGACATACATCTACACCTCCATCACGACCCCCGCATTCAAAGGTATTGTCACGGTGACGGGGCCATCCTCAGAAAGCTCATCAACGAATAATTCCGCCGCAGCTTATGGTGTCAATGGCATAGCAGAAGACACAGACACCGAAGAGGACGACGAATTCCTCGAAGATGATGAGTTTCTGGATGATGAGTTTCTGGATGATGAGTTTCTGGATGATGATTTCGAAGACGATGAGCTCTTGGATGAGACAGACCTCTTCGAAGATGATACCTTTCTTGAGGAAGATCTCTTGGATGAGGAATCGGCTGTACCGGCCAGCAGTGCCGGTGCAGTGCCCGCTCCCCTCGCAATGCCCGCACTCCCCCCACCCGCAACTTTGACGGCTTCTTCCAGATCATCCGCTGCACTGATAGCAGCCCCGGTTCCATCTCCCGCGACACCGCAATCATCCTCCAATATACCCGCCACCACGACTCCACCGGAAGATGTCCTCCCCGCACCGACGGATGTCGGCACATATATCCCCGGCATCCCCACCAACCCGAATACGGTGGGAAGCAATCGATTGGTTGGATCAGTGATCCCGGAAAGCGATGTCACGCATGCAGGCGCACCGCGCACGTATGTCCCGATCAGCCAGCCACAGACTGGTCCGAATATCTGGATCATCGCAGGATTGAGTATTACCACCTTCGCTTGGGCAACGCGTAAGTGTTTCGCACGGGCACGGAAAGCAGCGTAAACCGCATACACAGTAGAGGTGCAATGGCAGATAACCTATGAGAGGAATAGGATATTTTCACTCTCTTTTCCCCGTGTTCTATGGCTAAGTCTCTCTCCACTGCCACTCCATCATCCAAAGCAACAGCTCCTATTACCCGCTTGATCATTGCAATCGTCTTACTTGGCATTCTCTCTATCGGTGGACTGCTTTTCTGGGAGGAATCGCAGCACGGGATCATGGACTTCGGTCAACGCCAGAAGGTAACAACGACGTCGAGCTTGCATTTCAGTTTTCCTGCTCTCATGGATCATGTCAGTGTCGAACAATCCATGTCGATTCCGCACGGAATGACGGGCTCGTGGTCCTGGAATGACGATATCCTCATCTTCCAACCAAGCGAGAAACTGGTAAACGGCGAGACATACACCTTCCATCTGAGTCCAACCGCTTTGCAGAGCGACGGATCTGCTCTCGGTCGGTCACTCGATTTCACTTTCGAGGTGGCTGGCCCGGCGAAGGTCGCTGCACGTCTCCCAAACCCGAATGCCGTCGGCATTCCGCCACAATCCAAAATCACGATTGTCTTCGACCGTCCGATTATCCCTCTGACACAAGTGCAAGGCGATGCGGCGAGTACACGCATGGCCAACTGGCCGGTGACGATCACGCCATCCGTCCAAGGAAGGTGGCGATGGCTCTCCACAATCGCAGTGGAGTTCATTCCAACAATTGGACTCGTCCCCTCCACGAAATACACTGTGCATGTCCCCGATGGCATCACGACCGTCGCCGGCGATGCGACGGAGCAAGACTTCTCCTGGAGCTTCGAAACGATTCGTCCAACGATGATCGATTCATCGCCATTGGAAGGATACCAATTGGCTGGACCGACCACCGTTCTCTCTCTCACCTTCAATCAGGAGATGAACCTCCAGACGGCGAAACCGCAGCTGAAGCTAACCGCTCGTTCCATTGCCGACCCTCCTACAATAGACGATGCAAAAGCCATCGCTCCTGCACCTGAAGCCCCCATGCAGGATATCGCAATCGCTTCGCTCTTGTTCGGTACAAAAGAGCTGAAGGATGGCAAGAAGGTGGAAGATCGCACGACGATTATCGTCATCCCAAGCAAACCGCTTCAATTCCAAACCGCATACACACTGTCCATTGGGAGCGACTTGAAAGCTGCACAGGGTGATCTTCCCATAGGCTCCGGCTCTTCGCTCTCGTTCCAAACGGTCGGTGCGCTCTCTGTCTCCGGATGGCTCGATACGATGAATGGTAGTATCAAGGTTAATTTTTCCAATCCCGTCGAGAGCGGCTCTCTGAAGAAAGCCATCACGATCTCGCCGACCGTAAAAGCCTGGGAGGAAACAGTGTTCGACCCGCAACCGTGGACGGATAACCGCACCGTGGAAGTCTCCCCTGCACTCGCACCGAGCACGGAGTACTCCGTGACAGTCGGAACGGCGGCGACTGATATTTTCGGCCAGCATCTCAAAGAACCTTTCATTTTTACCTTCAAGACTGCCCCTCTGGCCCCGTCCGTTTCCATCGACTCCAAGGGGACTTTCGGCATTTTCGAGCGAGGTAAGCCGCCGATTTACTACTTGAGCGCGGTGAACGTCAGCCGTCTCGATGTCGCCTTCGCTGCCTTGAGCATCGATGAATTCCTCTCCTCCCACCTCTCTCTGCGCTACTCCTCCGAGAGCGGATTGACCGACCTTCAAGGCAGGAAGGATTATCAACAGTGGTCGATCCCCGTGCAGGCGAAAGAGAACGAAGGAGTCATCGAACCGTTCGACGTGGAGAAGAAACTGGGGAGGACTCTTCCTCCCGGCATCTATGCCCTCACTGTCCGCGCTCCGGAATTCCGCAACGACTACAATAAGAAGCCGGCGATCCTCCCGCAGTACTTCGCACTGACAAACATTGGTCTCACCCTCAAGCACTCGGGCGATCACGCGCTCGTCTGGGCCACAGATCTACGAACCGGGGAACCCGTAAAAGGAGCTGCTATCTCGTTCCACTCTCTCACTGGTAAGTCGGTGCTCACCGGCTCAACGGATGCACAGGGCTTCTTCGAAACAGCAATAGACCTCAAAGCGTTCGAATCCTTCAGAGCTGAATCGGAACCGGAAATCTGGGTTACCGCCACCAAAGGGGATGACATGGCTTTTGTGAGCAATCAGTGGAACGACGGTATCCGACCTTGGAACTTCGATTCCGTCGGCATGATGGACTTCCGTTATACCACGGCAGGTTCCCAGCGGGTTTTCGGTCACCTCTACACGGAGCGGCCGCTCTACCGCGTAGGTGATTCTGTGAACTTCAAAGGAATCGTGCGCATGCTTACATGGGACGGCACGTTTGAACTCCCCGATCAGAACCGCTCGGTGAATGTAAGGGTGCAAGACCCCAATGGCAACGAGATCTACAACAAATCACTTCCCTTCTCCACATTCGGAAGTTTCTCGGACACTTTCCCCATCGATGCTCAAGCAGCGCTCGGCGACTACTTCCTTTCAGCCACCGTCACTCCCGATGCCGACATCTCCAACAGCTTCATGAATACGATGTTCTCTGTATTGGCGTACCGCAAACCAGAGTACAAGGTAGAGCTGACAACGGCACAATCGGAATATTTCAACGGTGACACGATCCGGGCAGATATCGCCGGTTCGTACTACTTCGGAGCCCCGATGTCTTCCGCTCACGTCAGCTGGCGCGCACAGACGACGGATTACTTCTTCAACAGGTTTACTGACGGTTGGTACTCCTTCGCCCTCGAAGACAGCTGGTGCTGGTGGGAATGCATGCGCACAACGGAGAACGTCGCCTCCGGCGAAGGCACTTTGGATGCAACGGGTCTCTTGACCGTTTCCATCCCCGTAAACCTCGATACGAAGGGCGTGAGTCAGGTCTACACCATCGAAGCGGACATCACCGACGAGAACAACCAAGTCGTGAGCAATCGTATCTCCGTCCCCGTTCACAAGGCTGATCTCTACGTGGGCGTACGCACCGATGACTACGTCGTGACGCCCGGCAAAGCTGCTAATATCTCCATCGTTACTGTGAAGCCGGATGGCACAGTGCTGCCCAATCGTTCCGTCACTCTGCAAGTCTTCGAACGAAAATGGAATACTATCCGTAAGAAAGGCGTGGACGGTGAGTACTACTACGACTCTACCCCGCAGGACACCTTCCTCAAAGAATTGTCCGCGAAGACTGAAAACAATGGCAAGACGACTGTTCCCGTGATCATCGACGCAGGCGGATCGTTCAGAATTGTCGCATCCGCAAGTGATGACAGCGGACGCGAGTCAAAGGCCGGCACATCGGTGTTCGCCTGGTCGGATACCTATGTGAACTGGCCGCGGTCAAATAATGACCGCATCGATATCCTGCCGGACAAACCTGAGTATTCCGTCGGAGACACGGCGAAGCTCCTCATCAAATCGCCTTTCCAGGGCAAAGGCGTGAAGGCTCTCGTCACTGTGGAACGGGAAAACATCCTGACGAAGAAAGTGATCGATATTGAGAGCGCTGCGCAGTCGATCGAAGTGCCGATCACCGCCGATCTCCTGCCGACGGCTTACGTCTCCGTCGTCATCGTAAAGCCGCGCATCGGAGAGACATTCGACGAGAACGGATTGGATACCGGCGTCCCTGCCTTCAAGATCGGTTACGCCCGCCTGAATATCGAGACGAAGAGCAAAGCCCTGTCTATCGCCGTCTCGACGGACAAGGAACAATACCTGCCCGGAGAACAGGTTGTAGTCACTCTCACGGCAACGGACTCGAAGGGGGCGCCTGCACGCGCGGAACTCTCACTCGGCGCTGTGGATATGAGTGTGCTTGATCTCACAGGATTCGAGATGCCCCGTCTTGTCGAAGTGTTCTACGGGCGACGCGGCCTCGGTGTCGTCACCTCGCAAATGCTCACAAGACTCCTCGAACGTTTCAAGCCCGGATCCAAGGGCGGTGGCGGTGACGATCTGGAGATGCGCAAGCGCGGAAACTTCAAGGATACAGCCTATTGGAATCCTATCATCGACACGAATGAGAAAGGGCAGGCTACTGTGACATTCACACTTCCCGACAACCTCACGACATGGCATCTACTCGCAATCGGTCATACAAAAGATCACCTCTTCGGTGCAGCAGCTAGGACCATTTTAGAAACCAAGAGTGTCATCGTCCGCCCGGTACGCCCGCGCTTCGCAGTGGTCGGTGATGCGGTAACCATCGGTGCCATCGTTCACAACTTCCTTCCGCAAACCCAATCCTTCACTGTCTCACTCACCGGCTCCGGCTTCTCGGCGGACGGAGGGGCTTCGAAGAACATCACGATCGCCCCGAAACAGCAGGGCAAGATCCTCTTCCCTGTCCACATTGATCGAACGAATAAAGCCGTCTTCATCTTCCGCGCAGAGGGCGACGGAGCGCGCGACGAAGTGGAGGAAAGCATCCCCGTGTACGTGTTCGGCACCCCGCAAACCGTCGCTACGACCAGCGTGACGGAATCGATCGCGGAGGAGAAGGTCATCGCGCCGTCGGCAAAGGATGCCTCAGACGGTTCCCTCTCCGTCACGATCTCCCCGTCCATGGCCACCTATCTTCCCTCGGGCCTCGACTATCTTCTGCAGTACCCATACGGATGCGCGGAGCAGACGATGTCCAGTTTCCTCCCAAGCGTCGCCCTCTCCACCCTGCAGGGCTTCGACGCCTTCCGCATCGTGGACTCAAAGAAACTGGATGATATCGTCACTGCCGGCCTGGAGCGCCTCTATATGTTCCAACGTGCTGACGGAGGATTCGGTTACTGGCAGGAGAGCACGGAAAGCTTCCCCACTCTCTCGTCATACATCCTCTTCGGCATGCAAACGGCCGAGCATGCGGGCTTCAGTGTCGACGCAAACGTCATGGGGAGAACCCGCGAGTACCTCACTGCCGTTCTCCATCATCCGGTTTCGCACTTGAGCCTTGCCGCTCGCGCCGACATCCTCTTTACTCTTGCGGACGGCGGCAAGATCGACATGAGTCTGCTGAGTAATCTCTACGATCAGCGCAAGGATCTCCCTGTCTTCGCGCACGCCCAGCTCGCTCTCGCTTACCAGATCGCTGGCTCCTCCAAATCCACAACCCTGCTCCATGAAATCGAGAATGCCGCAAAAGTGGATAGCCGCGGCACGCACTTCGAAGAAGCGGAAGAGCGCGCCTATTGGATGTTCATGAATACGAACGACCGCACCACCGCCCTTGTCCTCTCCGCTCTCGTACGCATCGAACCCGATAACGTTCTCATCCCCAATGTCGTGCGCTACATGCTCAATTCCCGCAAAGACGGCCACTGGGACACGACGCAATCCACCGTCTACAGCCTCCTCGCGCTCACGGACTTCCTGAAGGAGACGAAAGAACTCGATGCCTCCTATGCGGCTGGCATCGAAGTGAACGGAACGAAGATTCTCGACTGGACGGTTGGCAAAGAGAATATCCTCAGCCAAAAGGAGGCGTCGGTCCCCCTTGCGGATCTCAACCGCGGTGCGGAGAACTCCGTGAAAGTCGGAAAGGAAGGCAAAGGCCGGCTCTACTATGACCTGCTTCTGAAATACTTCTACACCGCCGATGACTTGCCGCCGGCGGAGGAAGGCATCTCGATTCTGCGTGAAATGGCGCCCGCGCCAGGGTCCAAAGAATCCGTCACTGTCGGCGGGACCTACGTCGTCACGCTGACCATCACCGTGCCGGAGGATCGCAACTTCGTCGCCGTGGAGAGTCCGCTGCCAGCCGGGTTGGAAGCCATCGATGTCTCCCTCAAGACTTCCCAGCAGAACCTGCTCGGCTCGCTCGCCGAGAATGATTCTTGGAGCCCCGATTATTGGGAGAACGGTTTGTGGCGTTTCAATCACCGAGAGTTCCGCGATGACTCTGTCTTCCTCTTCGCCGACTCTCTCCCCGCAGGCGTCTATCAGTACCACTATCTTGCCCGCGCGACGACACCGGGGACCTATCACTTACGTCCCGCCCGTGCCTTCGAGATGTACTTCCCGGAGACATTCGGGCAGACGGCGGGAGAGCTGGTGACCGTGAAGGAGTGAGACTCTGCCATCCCTCGTGTTTGTAGAGACACCCCGTCGGGGTGTCTCTACGCGGTACCTGCTATGATGCACTCTCATGCGAAAACGTAAGCTTCACTTCCTCAGGCGCCATCTTTTCTGGCTCCTCCCCCTCGCGGCAATCCTCCTCCTC
>JAQTSD010000034.1 GCA_028711445.1 Candidatus Peribacteraceae bacterium | reverse complement strand
GCGTCGGCATCGAAGGGATCTATGTCTGGGATGCGAAGAGCGGAACGCTCCGGTACCGGCTCGATGGCTCAGACGGAGCGCGGCCACTCGCATTCGCACCCGGAGAGAACGAACATCTTCTCGCAGTGCAGAACGACGAGCTGGTCCGATGGGACAGGAACGACGTGCGGTTCGACTTTTCGTCCACGAAGAAGCGTCCGGGAATCCGCTCGGCAAGCTACTGCAGCGACGGGTCGATGGTTGCTCTGCAACGAGGGCCTATCGGCGGCGAGAGCGTCGAGATCATCACCAGTTACGATGAGAAGACGCTCGCCACGATCCCCAACACCGGCCTCGCGGTCTGGTGCCAGCAAGACATTCTTGCGGTGGCAATCGGGGACGAAGTCCAGCTCTGGGATGCGAACACGGGCACGATGCTCCGTGCGTTCCCTCACCAGAGCGCAAAGATCGTCGCTCTGGCTTTCAGCCAGGAAACCCACACGCTCGTGAGCAATACCTCGAAGGGTGATCTCTACACGATCGACACCCGACAGGAGCTGCTCGAGTACGAGAAGAACGGCGCAACGCCGTACGCCAACATCGGCGTGGTCTGCTGGGGCAGCCTGCGAGTGTGGAGTCACGCTCCGCTCATGATCGGAGCGCACACCAATGACAAAGTCATGGTATGGCGCTTCTACGGTGGAAAGCTGGAAGAGGTCCCCGTATCGAACGTAGTGGAGACTGAGCATCAGTACTTCAAGTACCTGAGTCCGAAATGCGGATTCGTCACGAAGTACCGGTACCAAGAAAACCTGGGACACACGTTCTGTCTGGAACGGGTGTCCTTCTAACCCCTTTCCGAAAGGAGGAACGCATGAGAGCCCCTGCCACACACGTGGTGGGGGCTTTCACTATGCATGAGAGGAAAACCTTATCGGTTTCCCCCTCATGAACACCCCCTTCCCTTCAGGGAGTGGCTCCAGCGTGGGGCCCACGAGACCCGCGCTTCGCCAATTATTTGTGCCGGGCTTCGCCCGGCAATGAGAGACTTTGCCCATCCAAAAAAACTACTCACAATGAACTGCCAAACCATTCGCTATTTTCCCCCCGCCTTCGCCGCGGCGAGGCGCGCAATGGGGACGCGGAAGGGGGAACAACTCACATAATCGAGACCGATCCGTGCGCAGAACGCGATGGAAGCCGGGTCCCCGCCATGCTCGCCGCAGATGCCGATCTTCATCTGCGGTTTCACGCTCCTCGCTTCCTTCACCGCCATCTCCATGAGCAGCCCGACGCCCTCCTGATCGAGAGACGCGAAAGGATCGCTCGGATAGATTCCCTTCTTGAGATACTCGGGCAGGAAGCTAAACGCATCGTCACGCGAGAGTGCATAGACCATCTGCGTGAGGTCGTTCGTTCCGAAACTGAAGAAGTCCGCCGCTTCCGCCAGTTTCCCTGCGAGAAGTGCCGCGCGCGGCACTTCGATCATCGTCCCGATGGGGCATTCGACGTTTGCACCGCTTGCATCACAGACGCGCCTGATCTCCTCCTGCAAAGCTGTACGATGCACATGGAGCTCCTGCGGACCGCTCGTAAGAGGAATCATGATCTGCGGATGCGGGTCGGCCCCGCGCAACTTCAGCGCGCAGGCGGCACGAAGCAATGAGCGAACCTGCATGAGCGGGATCGCCGGATAGAGAATGCCGAGACGGCAGCCGCGCAGCCCGAGCATGGGATTTTCCTCCTTGAGCTCTGCGATGCGCCGTCGGATGCGCGCGGGGGAGATCTTCAATCTCTCGGCCGTCTGTGCGATGTCTCCCGCTTTCGGAAGAAATTCGTGGAGCGGCGGATCGATCGTCCGCACCGTGACGGGCAACCCATCCATGACGGAGAGCAGTCCTTCGAAATCGCTCGTTTGCAGCACCTCCAGCTTCTTGAGTGCTTCGGCCCTGCCATGATCATCCTCGGCAAGGATGAGCCTCTGTATGAGCGGAAGGCGGTCGAAGCCAAAGAACATGTGCTCCGTGCGGGTGAGACCGATGCCGCGCGCGCCAAAGGAGCGAGCGACGCGCGCTTGTTCAGGCGTATCGGCGTTTGCCTCCACCTTCATGTGCGCGAGGGCATCTGTAACAGCAAGGGTGCGCTCGATGAGCGGCCAGGCGCTGCCCGCATCCCCGCGGTTGATCTGTCCCGCATACACCTTGCCGGTGGACCCATCGACGGAAATCCAGTCACCCTCTTTGAGGATTACCGGACCGATCTGCACATGACCGGCAGCGGCATCGATACATAGCGCTTCGCAACCCGTCACGCACACGAGCCCCATCTGGCGCGCGACAAGCGCCGCGTGCGAGCTCATGCCACCATGAGCAGTGAGAACACCCACGGAGCGCACCATGTCCGGGACATCCTCCGGTGACGTCGTTGAGCGCACGAGGATCCAAGGGGTGTCCGTTGGCGCATTCCGGGCGTCGAGGCAGATGCGACCGACGGCCGATCCGGGACCCGCAGGTAAGCCGACAGCGATCCGTGTGCCTGATTCTTCCGCCCTCTTCGTCTCCTCGAGGTCGAATCCCGGCTTGAGCAACTGTGTGATCTGCTGCTCCGAAATCCTTCGGGTAACATCCTCCGCCGTGATGGTCTCCTCCGCATGAAAATCCAACGCGGAAACGAGCGCACAGAGCGCGGAGCGCTTGGCGCTGCGACATTGGAGGAAGTAGAGAACGCCGTTTTCGACAGTGAACTCGATATCGAGGATGTCATGCATTTTGCCCTCAAGCTCGCTCACCGTGCGCTTCAGCTCCGCATAGACCTGTGGCAACTGACCTTCTAAGGTCATCCGTGCATCCTGTTCGCTATGGGAATCTTTCTTCGCCAGAGGAAACGGCGTGCGGATGCCGGCCACCACATCTTCCCCTTGCCCCACGGCGAGGTACTCCCCCGTGAGGCGACAGGCTCCCGTGGACGGATCGCGCGAGAAACATACGCCCGTCCCGCTGCGTTCGTTCGCATTGCCGAAGATCATCGCCTGGATCGTGCACGCGGTCCCGAGAGACGGGGAAATCCCGTGCAATCGACGGTAGACGCGACAGCGATGGCTGTCCCACGAACGAAAGACTGCAGCAACGGCGAGGCTCAGCTGCTCCCAAGGATCCTGCGGAAAGGGCGTCCCTTGCCTCTCTAAAATCGAAAGTGCCTTGCGGCACCGTTCTTCCGCTTCCTGCGCATCTTTCGGCGGACAGGAGAGATCCGTGCAACCCTTGAGTTCCCCGGAAGGCGATGCAATATCCATCGCCAGAGAAACCATCTGGGCGATGAGCCGCAAGTAGCTCCCCCATGCGAAAGCCAGTCCGTACGTCGCCGCGACGGATGCGATGATGCTGTCATGAAGCCCCACATTCAAAATGGTATCCATCATCCCCGGCATGCTCACAGGGGCACCGGAACGTACCGAAACCAAGAGTGGCGTGCCTGCGAAACCGAACTGTTTTCCCGTCGCTTCCTCGATATGTGCGATGCCGCTGCGCATCGACCGGCCGAGGAGCCCCGATGCATGCTGAGAATCTTCGCGCTGCAACCGGAACATCCGCGTGGTCAGCACGCAACCGGGCGGCACCTTGAGCCCCGTCTTCGTCATCGTCATGAGGCTCGCGGCTTTCCCACCATGAAGCTGCGGATCGGGTGTGACGGGCCGGGCATCTCCCCCGAAGAGCACCAACGTATCCGACGGGAGAGATTGCGGCTTATGATGAACCGCATGAACGTGCTTGCGTGAGAGAGTGGTACCGGGCATGGCGATGGATGGAGGAGAATGTGGTGCGAGCGTAACGCACACACGCCCGAAGCGGGCTCCTGCATTCCCGTGAAGTCCGGCGATGAATCGTTTGCGGCTTTTTCTGGCCCAAAAATTTGGCAGCGTAATATTGCAGAGGGGTCGGGTAAACTGAGAGGTTCACACGGCATTGCAGCAATCACATGCAACGATCATGATCGAATGAATCCGCAGCATTTCTGTTGTTCTCTGCTGCGGTCTTGGTACACTTCCTCCGCATTCCCTGCCGTGGTGGCGGAATTGGTAGACGCGCTAGCTTGAGGGGCTAGTGTCCGTAAACTGGACATGGAGGTTCGAGTCCTCTCCACGGCACCATTCGATTCATGAGAATTATCCACACAAATCAATTCATGCACGTGACAGCCAATCGCAATGCCTTGCGGTGTGCTGCGACCTTGCGGGCAATGGGAATCCCCTCCGCCCGATCCACCACATCGACCATGGCATGCACACTCCGATCGAAATCCTCTCCATCGGGCACCTCGTTCATCCGTCGGAGAACTTCGACATCCGGAGGCGTCTCATCCTCCGGAACGGTCAGCCACGATTCGTCTGGTGAAGTAAACATAACAACGTCACGTTATTCCCGCATTGTCGAGGAAGGTAGACCGAAGAAAACCGAAAGGAACCGGTGTGGATATTTCGGCTGCAGGAAAACAAAAAACCGATAGGATCGAAGTGGATTCCCCACTCGTTAGCGCCCTTTCTTCGCCTTGAGTGCCTGCTTCTCGCCACGCGGGAGGGGGAGGCTCTCGACGAAGGTATCAAGCGACGCGTGCGTGACCCGCTCCCCTCTCGTGAGTTTCTTGAGTTTTTCGTAGGCACCCTCCACCCCGTGCTTCCGAAGCACCGTCTGGACAGCCTCGGCCCGGACTTCCGGATGTGCGTCGAGCTCGCGTCTGACGACGACGCGATCGAGCGAAAGTTTGGAGAGTCCCCTCCGCAACGCTGTAACGGCAAGCGCATGATAGCCGAAGGCCACGCCAACATTGCGCTGGACGGTGGAGTCGGTGAGATCGCGCTGGAGACGGCTCACAGGCAACTTCTGTGCGAAGTGTTCGAAGAGGGCGTTCGCCAATCCCAGATTGCCTTCCGCATTCTCGAAATCGATGGGATTCACCTTGTGCGGCATGGTGGAGGATCCTACTTCACCGGCGACGACCTTCTGTCGGAAGACTCCACGCGAGATGTACATCCACGCGTCGCGGCAGAAGCCAATGAGGATTGTATTAATGTGCTCGAAGAGATGGCTCAGTTCCGCAAGATCGTCATGCGGATTGATCTGCGTCGTCGCCGTCAGAGGATCCAACTTCAATGAACGCACGAACCGACGGCCGAAAGCCGGCCAGTCGATCTCCGGATACGCGGCGCGGTGCGCAGAGAAATTGCCCACGGCCCCGCCGAATTTCCCCTGCATCTTGAACGCCAAGAGCTTGGCATACTGTCGCTCCAAACGCTCTGCGAAGACGAGCATCTCCTTGCCCACCGTGGTCGGCGTCGCCGGCTGGCCGTGCGTGAGGCTAAGCAGAGAAACATTCTTCCATCTCCGCGCCATGCCGTTCAAACGTCCGATGATTGTTTTCAGCCCCGGACGGACAACCTCCTTGAGAGCTTCGTGTATGAGCAATCCATACGCAAGATTGGAGATGTCCTCGCTCGTGAGCGCGAAGTGGACGAATTCAGTGGAATGCTTCAGTCCGGCGATGCGCTGCATCCTGCCCTTCAGGAAGTACTCGACTGCTTTCATGTCGTGGTTGGTCTTGGCCTCGATCGCTTTCACCTCCTCCGCCTGCACTGTCCCGAATTTCTCCGCAATCGCACGCAGCGCTTTCACTTGCCCAGCCTTCAACTTCTTGAGTTGACGGACCTTCGGCTCCGCAGAAAGCGCGATGAAGTACTCGATCTCCACTCGCAAGCGTGCTCGAATCAGCGCCTCTTCGGAAAAGAAGTGGCTCAAGAGTTCCAAGTGTTTCCGGTAACGTCCATCGAGGGGGCAGAGAGCAGTAAGCATAGGAAACAGGGAACGGATGAAATCAGGCGGCGTTACGCTTTTCTGCCTCCTTTTCAATAGCTTCCTCCGCACGTTTCTTCCCTTCGAAGATCTTCAAGAACTCCTCAATGGTCATCGTTTCATCTTTGAGGAGAATCTGAGCGAGCTCATCGAGCTTGGCACGGTGCTGCTTGAGCATACCCATCGCGCGACCATACTGCTCCTCGATGGAATGTTTCACGAAGGTATCGATCTCCTTGGCCTTCTCCTCGGAATAATTGCGCGTGAAAGCGGGATCCACACCAAGGAAGATGGTCCCCTGCCGCTCGCCATAGGCCACCGGCCCGAGTTCGGAGCCTCCCATACCATAGCGCATGGCCATGCTCCGCGCGATGGCGGACGCCCGCTCGATATCGTTACTCGCACCCGTCGTAAATTCACCGAAGATGAGCTCCTCCGCAGCACGTCCTCCGAGCAACCCACAGATCTCGTCCAAGAACTTGCCACGGCTTGTCGTGTACTGATCCTCCTGCGGCAAAAACCATGTCATGCCAAGCGCTGCGCCGCGTGAGACGATGGAAATCTTGTGGAGCGGGTCACTCAGCGGACACAGGTGCCCGACGATGGCGTGCCCCAACTCGTGGTAGGCCGTGATGTTCTTCTCACGTTCCGTCAATTTGCGGGAGCGCTTCTCGGAACCGAGTGTGACCTTCTCGACGGCGTCGATGAGATCCTTCTGCGTAACCGTTTTCTGCTTACGCTTGGCGGCGAAGATCGCCGATTCATTCATGATGTTCTCCAGATCGGCGCCTGTGAGGCCGACTGTCTGCTTGGCAACCGCACGCAGGTCGAGACCCTTGGCAAGCTTCTTGTTCTTCGCATGGACTTCGAGAATCTGCTCACGAGCATCGAGATCGGGCTTGTCGATGAAGATCCTGCGGTCGAAGCGCCCGGGACGAAGGAGAGCCACATCCAGTACATCGGGGCGGTTCGTGGCCGCCATGACGATGACGTTCGTCCCTTGTTCGAACCCATCCATCTCCGTAAGGATCTGGTTTAAGGTCTGCTCGCGCTCATCATGCCCTCCACCAAACCCCGCACCACCACGCTGACGACCGACGGCATCGATCTCGTCGATGAAGATGATACAGGGCGCATTGCGCGTGGCCTTAAGGAAGAGATCGCGCACGCGGCTGGCGCCGACACCCACGAACATCTCGACAAATTCTGAGCCCGCAATGGAAAAGAACGGTACACCAGCCTCCCCCGCCACAGCACGCGCAAGGAGGGTCTTGCCCGTCCCGGGTGCCCCGACGAGGAGCACACCCTTGGGGATCTTCGCTCCGAGATTGATGTATTTCTTCGGATTCTTAAGGAAATCCACCACTTCGACGAGGTCTTCTTTCGCTTCATCACATCCGGCAACGTCTTTGAACCGCGTACGCACCTGACGTCCGTCCGCTACCCGTGCGCGGGATTTGCCGAAGGAGAGTGCTGTACTTTGACTACGCGCGATGCCACGGAAGAGCCACACTACTCCGCCGATAACGAGGAGGAAAAAGAAGAGATCCGGGAGGATCGCGAAGAAGATATTGGCCGCCTCGCGATTCTCCACTTCCACCACTGTCGGATTCTTCGGATCATTCCAATTGAGAGAAGAGACGGTATCCTGGCTCTCTTTATACGATTGTAGGATCGTGCCACTCTGTGTGGTGGCGAAGACTTTATTGTCCCGGATGAGAATGTGTGTGAAATCCTTCGTGGCATACCCACGCGTGATCTGACTCAAAGGAACCTCCTTGGCATTCTCATACTTGCGCTCGCTCTCCCGGAGCGGCCCCGACATGGACCAAAAGGAGAGAGCAAGGAGCAACGCAATCAGCAAAAACGAGAACATCCACTGTCGATTACGCGGAGACTGCTGGATGGAAGGAGGCATGGTTCAAGGATACCGCCTTAAGAGGATGGAGTCATTCTGAATCTTACAAAGATGATCTCGCTGTACTATTTCCTTCTCTTCCGCCGCATCCACGCATAGCCAAGTGCGGCTCCTGCGGACATGATTGCGATAGCTGCGGGGCCGGTCTGAGTCCTGATCGGTTGGAGGTCGAGGGGGAAGACGGAGGCGAGAGGGAGTTTTAAGGGAGAGAGGTGCCCGAGCACGCCGGCGGCTGTTGAGGAAATATTGATGGGCGCCTTGGGCGGGAAGCCGATCGTGAGCATACCAACCGTCTGTATCGTACAGAGGGAGGAGCAGCCGTCGCTATTTAAGCGATTGCCGTCATCGCACTGCTCGGCGGGATCCGCGATTCCGTCTCCACAACGGGCGAATGAGCAGATCAAACGGCAACGCGCACCCGGAGCATCAGAATTGCGTTCTCCATCGTCACACTGCTCGCCAGGATTGAGAATGCCATTACCACAGAACTTCGAGCGGTAACGACAATCATTACCGCAACCATAGACCAGAGAGGTGCTATGCAACGCCGGCTCGCACTGCTCGCCGAGCGCGCGCTGGAGAATGGCGTCTCTGCAAAAGCCCCTCTCAAGGAAGCAGAGAGCACTGCAACCGTCTCCATCCGATTTGTTTGCGTCGTCGCACTCTTCTCCCTGATTCAAGATACCGTCACCGCAAAGTGCCGGGTTTCTGACGAATTGCTCGGCCTGACATTCCTCATCGCAACCGTCATCCGGGACGCGGTTGCCATCGTCGCACTGCTCGCCTTCATCTAATTCATCGTTGCCACAAAGCTCCTCATCATCATCGTTGTCATTGTTATCGTCGTTGTCATTGTTATCGTCGTTATTATTGTCATCGTTGTTGTTGTTGTCATCGTCGTTGTCATCGTTGTTGTCATCGTCGTTGTCGTTATCATCGTTGTTGTCGTTATCGTCATCATCGTTGTTGTTGTCGTTGTTGTCGTTGTTATCGTTGTCATCGTCACCCTCGGAGGAAGAGTCGTCATTATTGTTGTCGTTATTGTTATCATTGTCGTCATCGTCGCCTCCTGCGCAATGACAGCAAACAGGGCCTGAGTCGTCATTGTCATTGTTGTTGTCATTGTTGTCATCGTCGTTATCATCGTCACCCTCGGAGGAAGAACCATCATCGTTGTTGTCGTTGTCATTGTTGTTGTCATTGTCATTATCGTCATCGTTATTATCGTTGTCATCGTCATCACCAGCCGGGCAGCAGCAAATCATCGTGTCTCCCGGAATAGACGAGGACGACGAGAGAGCGGAAGAATGCGACGTAGTAGATGATTGTGAGAAAGAGAAAGATTGTGAAGAGGCTTCAGAGGATACCCCACTGCTCTCTTCTGAGGACTGTGCAGATGAAGATAGCAACGAGAGAGAGGAAGAACTGTCCGTATCATTATCATCGTCATCATCGCCTTCCTCGTCAGCTACACTGCAACCATCCTGTACTTCGCAATCCTCCGCTGAGGGGGCGACGAAATCCCCTTCTGCACATTGTAGAGAGGAGGAAGAAACTTCGGCGGCGGCGTGGGGTTCTCCGGCTGAAGGAGTGCCGCTATCGCTACCCAAAAGATCTTGGAGGAAGTCCAACGGAAGACTCACCCAAGCAGAGAGCTTGCTGAAGAAAGAACGGAACGTCCACGCTGTACCGCTATCTACCGATGAAGTGGGGAAGACGATTTCTTCGTCACACTCATCCGCACGCACGTAGGTGCAATCGTCAGGACATTCCTCATTATCGTTATCATCGTCATTGTTGTTGTCGTCGTTATCATCGTCACCCTCGGAGGAAGAGCCATCGTTGTCGTTGTCGTTGTCGTTGTCGTTATCGTTATCGTCGTCATCGTTGTCGTTGTCGTTGTTGTTGTCGTCGTCATCATCGTCACCCTCGGAGGAGGAGCCATCGTTGTCGTTGTCGTAGTCGTTGTCGTTGTCGTCGTCGTTATCGTCGTTGTCGTTGTTGTTGTTGTTGTCGTCGTTATCA
>JAQTSD010000009.1:38276-43107 GCA_028711445.1 Candidatus Peribacteraceae bacterium | reverse complement strand
CGGCAGTGTATCGGTAATGCTCACGTTCGATGCTGTGGCTTGTGACGTATTCGTCACTGTGATGGTGTAGGGGAGCGTCTCACCCGGCGCGGCGGTCGTCCTGCCGTCCGTCTTTGTGATCGTGAAGGTCGGCGTGATCGATTGCACGACGGTCGTATCCTGTCCGGATGCTGCCGCGATTGCTGCGGTGTTCGTGAGGATCGTTCCATTCGGCGCCGTGACGTTCACTTGTGCGGTGAGTGTCAGGGTCTTACTCGCTCCTGCGGCGATCGAGAGGCCGGTCCACGTGACCACACCGCTACTGTGCGATCCTCCATCGGAGGCTGAGAGGAAGAGCACGTGCGCCGGTAGCGTATCCGTCACCGTTGCATTCGTTGCAGCAATCTGTGACGTGTTCGTCACGGTGATTGTGTACGTGAGAATCTCTCCTTGCTGTGCCGTTGTCTTACCGTCGGACTTCGTAATGGTGAATGTGGGATTCTGGCACTGCACGTGCGTTACCACTGTCTGGCTCGTGTTATTCGCGGCGTTCGGATCGTTCGTTGAGATCACCGTTGCCTGGTTCTGGATTGTTGTCCCGCAGTATGGCGGCATTGGAACGGGGCACGAAGAACCTGTACAGGGAAGGAAAGGTATCAATGGAACGTTGAACGCAACCGTTGCGACACGTGAGTCGCCGCTCGTGAGCGTGCCGACGGTACACAGTACGGTTGTTCCGCTCTGCGCGCAGATGGCGTCAGAATTTGCAGCATTAAAAGTCAGTCCGTAAGGAATCGCATCTCGCATGACGACGTTCTGTGCCGTAGCGGGACCAAGATTGAAGGCCATCAGTGTGTAGAGCACGATGCTGCCTCCCTGAACGGTCGGGGGGCCGGCTTTCGTGATGAGCACATCGGCACCTGTCGGCGTGTACTGGATTGTCGTCACATCTTGCGCCGTCAGTCCTGCAACAGACGCCGTGTTCGTGATGACCGTTCCGTTGGATGCGGTGCTCAGAACTTGCATCTGTATCGTGAGGGTCTTGCTCGCTCCTGCGGCGATCGAGAGGCCGGTCCACGTGACCACGCCGCTGGATACTGTCCCGCCATCAGAGACATGTTGGATGAGCGCTTGGGCCGGCAACGTGTCGGTCACCGTCACATTCGTTGCGGGGATTTGCGAGGTGTTCGTTACGGTGATGACGTAGTCGAGCGTATCACCCGGTGCGGCAGTTACACGGTTATCCGTCTTCGAGATTGCGAAGCTTGGTGTGGGGCACTGCACGCTCGAAGAGATTGTCTGACTCGTGTTGTTCAGAGAATTCGGGTCGAGTGAAGACGTGGCGACCGTCGCGGTGTTCAGAATCGTTCCGCCGCACACGGCGGTGTCATTCACCGAGAAGACGATGGCGATAGGGTACGTTTGGCCAGCGGCGAGCGTGCCGATGGCACAGAGAACGGAATTACCTTCCTTCGTGCAGCCTTGGGTCGAGCCGGCCTGCAGGAATGTGAGTCCTGCCGGGATGACATCCTCGGCGACCACGGTCTGGGCCGGATTCTGTCCGAGGTTCGTGACATTGATGCTGTAGGTAACCGTGCCGCCCTTCTGAATGGTCACGGGGCCGGTCTTGGCGATTGCGAGATCCGTCTGCGGCTCTTGACACTGCACGGTCACGACTTTCGTGCTCACGTTGTTCGCGGCATTCGGATCGTTCCCGGAGAGTACCGTGGCGGTATTCGTAATGCTTGAGTCACAGGCGAGTGATGGGAGGGTGTTGAAGCTCACCAGTACCGTCTTCGTCTGGCCGCTCTGCATGGTTCCTACATCACAGCCGACAAGCGACGGAGCAATGAAAGTTGGGATGAAGTGGCATGCGGGATCGGAGTGTGCGGAGTCGAATGCCAATCCTGCAGGGATCGGATCGAGCGTATGCACGAGTGGTGCCGCATCCGGACCGTAGTTATGAATGGTGAATGTGTAGAGAATCGGTTGGCCGGGCACGACTGTTGCCGGCGCGGTTTTCACAATCCCGATGTCCGCCTGCGGCACGGAGCACTGCACGGTCGTGGAGACCGTCTGGCTCGTGTTGTTGGCGGAGTTCGGATCGATGGAGGACGTGGAAACCGTTGCGGTGTTCTGAATCGTCCCGCCGCACACGGCGGTGTTATTCACTGTGAAGGCGAGGATGAAGGTCTTCGCGGAGCCGCTTGTCAGATTTGTGTTATTGCACAGCACGCTCGTGCCTGCTCCGTTGAGGACGCAGCCCGCTGTCGACAGACCTGCGTTGAAGGTCAGACCGGCGGGGATCACGTCTGCGGCGACGATGTTATTCGCGGTATTCGGTCCGGCGTTGGTGACCGTCAGCGTGTAGAGAATCGTCTCGCCCTTATTCGCCGTCACGGGTGCGGTCTTTGTAATGGAGAGATCCGCCTGCGGGATGGGCGACTGAACGATCGTCGTATCGGAAGCATTGAGACTGTCGATGGAGGCCGTATTGATGAGGGGCGCCCCATTCGGTGCGGAGGCACTTACCTGTACGTACAGCATGAGCGTTTTACTCGCTCCTGCGGCAATCGAGAGGCCGGTCCACGTCACGATTCCGCCGACGTTCGCCCCGCCGTCCGAGGCGGAGACGAAGGTCTCGAGAGCCGGCAGCGTGTCGACCACCGTCACGTTCGTCGCCGGAGTCTGCGAGGTGTTCGTCACCGTGATCTGGTAGGTCAGGTTTTGATTCGGCTGCACCGTTACAGCGTTATCCGTCTTGCTGATCGTGAAGGTTGGAGGAGCACAGGTCACTGATGTGGCAATCGTCTGGCTCGTGTTATTGGAGCTATTCGGGTCCGTCGAGGAACTGGAGACCGTCGCCGTATTGCTGATGGAATACCCGCAAACTTGAGTGCTTGGGACGTAGAAGCCGATGACGAAGGACTTTGACTGTCCACTCGTCAGACTGAAGTTGTTACAGAGCACACTGTTGCCGTTCACGACGCATGCATCATCAGACTGACTGTCATTGAAGGTGAGTCCCGTTGGGATCACATCGGCTACCACCACATTCGTGGCCGTATCCGGTCCTGCGTTCGTTGCCGTCAGGGTGTAGAAGACCGTGGAGCCGCGCTGGACGGTCTGCGGGCCGGTCTTCGTGATGGAGAGATCCGCCTGAGGCAGGGGACACAGCACCGTCGTCGAGACGGTCTGGCTTGTGTTGTTCTGTTCGTTGCTGTCCGGCGTAGATGTGGACACGGTCGCGGTGTTCAGGATCGTGGAATTACAGGTCACAGCGGAAGACACCGTGAATGCAATCGTGTATGTCCGTGAAGCGCCTCCGGCGAGATTGACGTTGTTACACAGCACTTCGATGCCGTTGAGGACGCAATTTGAGTCGGACTGTTGGGAATCGAAGACGAGACCCGTCATCGGATTTGGTCGATCCGTCACGACGACGTTATTGGCCTGGGCAATACCGAGGTTCGTTACCGTGATGGTGTAGAGAAGGGTGGAACCGCGGTTGATGGTCGCCACGCCACTCTTCACGATGGAAAGATCGGCGAACGGACACTGCACGCCTGTTGTCACGGTCTGACTCGTGTTGTTCGCGGAGTTCGGATCCACAGCGGAAGTGGAGACCGTCGCGGTGTTTACGACGGAGCTTCCGCATGTTGCGGTGCTGGGAACGTTGAAGGCGACGATGAAGCTCCTACTCTGACCGTTGGTCAGACTGAAGTTGTTACAGAGCACACTGTTGCCGTTCACGACGCATGCATCATCAGACTGACTGTCATTGAAGGTGAGTCCCGTTGGGATCACATCGGCTACCACTACATTCGTGGCCGTATCCGGTCCGGAGTTGATTGCCGTGAGCCGGTAGACGATCACACTGCCCGGCATGACAACACTCGGGGCGATCTGAGTCTTGCTTACGGAGAGATCTGCCTGGGGCAGGGGACACAGCACCGTCGTCGAGACGGTCTGGCTTGTGTTGTTCTGTTCGTTGCTGTCCGGCGTAGATGTGGACACGGTCGCGGTGTTCAGGATCGTGGAATTACAGGTCACAGCGGAAGACACCGTGAATGCAATCGTGTATGTCCGTGAAGCGCCTCCGGCGAGATTGACGTTGTTACACAGCACTTCGATGCCGTTGAGGACGCAATTTGAGTCGGACTGTTGGGAATCGAAGACGAGACCCGTCATCGGATTTGGTCGATCCGTCACGACGACGTTATTGGCCTGGGCAATACCGAGGTTCGTTACCGTGATGGTGTAGAGAAGGGTGGAACCGCGGTTGATGGTCGCCACGCCACTCTTCACGATGGAAAGATCGGCGAACGGACACTGCACGCCTGTTGTCACGGTCTGACTCGTGTTGTTCGCGGAGTTCGGATCCACAGCGGAAGTGGAGACCGTCGCGGTGTTTACGACGGAGCTTCCGCATGTTGCGGTGCTGGGAACGTTGAAGGCGACGATGAAGCTCCTACTCTGACCGTTGGTCAGACTGAAGTTGTTACAGAGCACACTGTTGCCGTTCACGACGCATGCATCATCAGACTGACTGTCATTGAAGGTGAGTCCCGTTGGGATCACATCGGCTACCACTACATTCGTGGCCGTATCCGGTCCGGAGTTGATTGCCGTGAGCCGGTAGACGATCACACTGCCCGGCATGACAACACTCGGGGCGATCTGAGTCTTGCTTACGGAGAGATCTGCCTGGGGCAGGGGACACAGCACCGTCGTCGAGACGGTCTGGCTTGTGTTGTTCGCAGAATTCGGATCCGTCGTGGAGGCGGAGACCGTCGCAGTATTCTGAATGGTGGAATTACATGCCACCGTTCCGGGAACCGCGAAGGCAATG
>JAQTSD010000009.1:0-38176 GCA_028711445.1 Candidatus Peribacteraceae bacterium | reverse complement strand
TGTTGCGTTCGTTGTTGTCCTGCTTATCTGAACAACCAGGATCCGCCGGGTAGTCGATCAGGGTATCCCCGTCGTTATCCATCCCATCCTGACACTGGCTCTTGGGATTCGTCTCATCATTGTCCGTCGCTGAGGAGCAGCTGTAATCATTCGGATAATCCGTGGCTCCGTCTCCGTCGTTGTCCACTCCGTCGGAGCACTGCGGCTTGGCCTGTCCTCCGGATTCCGTGTTGTCCTGCTTACTCGTGCATCCGGTATCGGACGGGTAATCCGTGTAACCGTTGCCGTCGTTATCCATCCCATCCTGACACTGGCTCTTGGGATTCGTCTCATCATTGTCCGTCGCTGAGGAGCAGCTGTAATCATTCGGATAATCCGTGGCTCCGTCTCCGTCGTTGTCCACTCCGTCGGAGCACTGCGGCTTGGCCTGTCCTCCGGATTCCGTGTTGTCCTGCTTACTCGTGCATCCGGTATCGGACGGGTAATCCGTGTAACCGTTGCCGTCGTTATCCATCCCATCCTGACACTGGCTCTTGGGATTCGTCTCATCATTGTCCGTCGCTGAGGAGCAGCTGTAATCATTCGGATAATCCGTGGCTCCGTCTCCGTCGTTGTCGATGCCGTCTCCGCACTGAGCGGGGACTTGGGCATTGATGATCACGCGACCGTCATTGTGCGTTCCCGGATTGCCACCATCGTCCCAGTAGTAGTCCGTGCGGCCGTTCCCGCGGGAGCAGACGATCGCGGAGTGACCGAGATCCGAGTACAGCGTATAGCGGCTCGTGTATTCGTTGATCTGCCAGGTGGTATACGTGCCCACAGCCGTGATGCCGGCTGGAACAGTACCGGCTCCGCTTGTCGGTGACACGCCATCACGGCAGATGTTGCTTCCTGTAGCGAACGGGACGGTGACGCGCTGTCCAGATCCGTTGAAGTAGAAGTACCCCATTTCCTTGAGCAGGAACTTACGCCAGAAGTAGTACGTATCGCTGATGCAGGGCTCGCATGCTTCCTCGCAAGCGAGGTTACGGTTCGTTCCCGCTTCTCCGCAGATGATTTGCCATGTGAAGGACATGGGGAAATTTCCCGTCGGAGGGAAGCACGAAGCGCTCACTTTCCCGCTCTGTGAAGATGCACTGGGTACGTCCACCGTTTCCGCGGCTGCCGAGGATTCGGATCCGCCGTCGGTGGCTTCTTGAGCCAGAGCGGCTTCAGCACCGAAGAACGGCTCGACCAGCGTGATCTGAGCCTGGCTGATAAAAAGGCAGAAGAGGCTTGTAGAAGCCAAAAACTTCTTAGCGCTCATGCGAGAAAAGGGGGAATAAAGGGACGAATCCTACATTTATTTGAGTTTTAGTCAATATCTTTCAAAGAGTATTATTGTCTAAGAAATCGCCATAATTGACGTATTTTGGTATGTCTAAAAAAGCATACACACAAGGAGGCGTACTCAGGTCAGTGACCCATCTTTTTCGGGAGGCGAAGAGGGGGGTAAAATCTCTTTGATCGGCGATTTCGCCGAGTGTAATTGACACCTGATTCTCCAAAGGCACAATGCAAATACCTATGGGGACCAAGCAATTTTCGGAGGATCTCCTGCAACGCATCAGCGAGGTGCTTGGCGATGTGAGGAATAGCGACCTCTCTCTTCGTGCAGAGATGCGTCCGACCGTGGAGGATCTTCGCGTCTCGGACATCGTCCTTCGCGCCTTCTTCTTGCCATCCGATGCTGCTCTCCTCATGGAGCGTTCATCTGCATTGCAAGCCGTCGTTGGGGAGGATGCAGTGGCACTCAAGGTCGAGGTGCTGCGGCAGGGGAGTGACGTCTCCGCTCTACGTCTCCTCAAGGACGTTGAGCGCTCGCAAGATGCGCTGGCAGATCTCGTCACGCTCATTCTCCTCGAGGGGATTGTCTCCTTGCGTTTTCGTCTCTCGGATGAGGAAGTTTCGGTCCTTTGGATCTCTCTGGCAGATCACCTCGGACTTTGGAAACTGCGCTACCTCCTCGAAGACTGTCTCTTCGAAGCTCGGCACCCCCAGGACTACCGACTCGTTTCCTCGCTTCTCGAACGACAAGGTCACATCCACGAGCGGCTTTTCGCGGATATCAGTGCCATTCTCACTCATCGACTTGAAGCAGGAGGATTGCGGGATTTCCGCCTCTCCTGCCGCAAGAAGAACGTCGGCGGCGTCTATCAGAAAATGCAGCGCAAGGGGCAAACGCTCAATCACATCACGGATCTCTTCGGGTTCCGGATCATCGTGTGCAGTGTGGATGATTGTTACCGCGCCCTGGAGATTCTCCACCGCACCTGGCGCCCCTTTCCCGAGCGCTTCAAAGATTACATCCTCGCCTCGAAGGCGAACGGCTACCGGAGCATTCATACGACTGTTCGCTGCCTCGAGGGCCAGGCGGTTGAATTTCAAATTCGTACAGAGGAAATGAACGAGGTGGCGAGATTCGGCCTCGCTTCCCATGCAATCTACAAGCAGTCTGTCCGGCGGGAGGCGCTCGCGTCGTAAGGTGCTCCGCCCGGCGCGAGTTGCCAGAGCATGGAAAACACGGTGCGCATCCCCTGGGCGATGAAGGAGCTTTTCACGATGACGGCAATCCCCTCCACAATGGAGAAGTAGGCGACTTTGTCGTCGTAGATGTAGTACTCGAGGTGGAAGCCTTCGAGGAAGGAGCGGGGGACGAGCCGGCTCTCGCGCAGTTCTTCTGCATCTCTCGCCTGTCGAGAGCGGGACATCGGCGTGTCCGGGAAGATGGCGCGAATGAGGATGCCCGCTGCCTTCCGGCGGAGGTAGTAGCGCGGGACGTACTCGGGCAGTACCGACTCCGTGTCGTCGATGGAGGTGATGGCGAGGATGTCCGTCTTCGACGTGAGCGTATCTTCGTAGGCGGCGATGACCCCCTCCTTCCCGTTGTAGAAGGCGATTTCCGGCTTCGTGAATGCGGGGTTGGCGAATTCCGCGAAGAGGGGCAGGCACGTGCGGAATTCCTCGATGCCTTGCCGTTGCTCGAACTCGCGGCTCTCGAGGAGGCGGATGAGCACCTCGGGTGGCTCCGCACAGAAGAAGTCGCGGTTGGTCGCGAAGCGACTCAAGAAACCCCGGTCGTGGAGCCGCTCGAGGATGGTGGCTGCATCGGCCGAGGAGAGGCCGGCATCCGTGGCGATGACGTCGGCCGCCTGCACGCCGAGCTTCAGGCAGCTTAGGTACACCTTGGCTTCGCAGACGGTGAGTCCGATCTTCTCGAGAACGCCCAAGAGTTTCTGCGGGGAAGGTGCGTTCATGAGGTTGGGGGGGCGTTGAGATCATACACCTCGCGCCAGGGTTTCCCGTCCAGAACGGCCTGCGCCGCGATGCAGCAGTGCGTCTCGGCCATGGCCTCGAAGAGCTCTTCGACATCCTCCGCCGAGTGGCAGTAGTCGAAGGAGATACGCAGAGCGCGGTTGCGGTTGCGGCAGGGGAGGACTTGGGTGCCGGGGTACCAGCGTGCGAGGTCCTGGGCCATCTGCTCGCCTTTGACGTTCGGAGAGAGGAGCGTGAGGATGCCCGCGAGATCCCGCTGATTGCAGTGGTAGGGGGAGAGTACCTCGCAGCCGAACAGACGCTTGAGGCCCGCTTCTCCCAGACGCGCCTCGGTCTCTCGCAGGCGTTTCTTGAGACCGTGTGCGTCGTTGTTTTGCAATAATTGGAGGACGTTTTGACCGTAGTCTTTTGCCTGCTGGAGCGCGCACATCGTGAGGTGGCGCATGCGCCGCGCGATGTTGTACCACCCCTCATGTTTTCCCTGCTCTCCGACATTGCCCTCCATCCGCCGCAGGTCGTGCCGTGGCGCGTCATGGTTGTTCAGGGCCATGCCCATGGCGACGATGTGGTCGAGGGGGAGCATGGAAGGTTGGTACCCCACGCTCGCCGCGAGTTCATTGCGCAGTGCGATGAAGCCCGCCTCGCCCGTGCCGAGCGCCTTCGCGCTGCTGCCGAGGAAGAGGTCGGCTCCGAGGAGTTGGTACTCCGGCACCGCCCTCCCGATCGACTGGGCTCCGTCGAGGGTGACGAGGGTGGTTGGGTGCCGCTCTTTGAGTTTGGCAATGAGACGCTGGAGGTAGTAGGTGTTCGGCCTGTCTCCCCGCGGTCGTGAACAGGGGGCATCGCCGTACCGCGTCTTACTGCTGATGAGGACCATGAGCGTCTGCGGATCCATGACTTCCTCGATGGCCGCGAGGAGTTCCTCGTCGGTCCGCAGGCGCTCCTCTGAGGGGTGTCGCAGCGCAACGGGTCGGACTCCTGTCTCGCCGCAACGTTCCAGAAAGTACCGCGGGAGGAGATCGTACTCCTGATTGGTCATGACGATGTTGTTTCCTTCACGTAGGTGTGGGAATTGCTGGAGGAGGAACCACTCGAAGGCGGTGGTCGCGGAACCGAAGAGGAAGTACTCGTAGTTCCTCCCGGTGGCGTAGTAGGTATCGAGCGCGCGTTGGGTGTAACTGATAGCCCACTCGAAGCGGCGCGTGCCCCTCTGGAGGGAGAGGGCTTTGGAGGCGGCTTCCGTGAAGTGGTCACGCACCGTCCCCACGCCCGCGGAGTTGAAATTGAGGCGATGCTGGGTGGGAGGTGTGTGCATCCGCAGCGGTTCCACGAGGGGAAAGAGTGTCCGACGGTCAGGAGGCTCTCCTTTGAGGACGATCTCCTCATCGAGGATGATCTGGGCATCCGGGAAACGGGCGAAGCACGCGCGCATGAGGAGGTCCCGGATCGTCCAATCGCGGTACCGTCCGCTTTGCAGGGGCATGTCGAGGAGGCGGGAGGGATCATCACGGTGGAGCGCGATCTGCAGCGAGCGGCGCAGGACGGGTTGCCGCCACGTCTCCTGCTCATTCTTCTTCGGTAGATGCTGGAGACGTGCGAAGAGCCGGTCGGCGTAATGCGTCATCTCCGGGTCGGTGAGCAGCTTCACGGGGTCGAGGATGCGCACAGCCACTTCATCGGGGATATGTGGGCTGGTCGTGAGAGTGTTGAGGGCGACGCACGTTTCCGCGAGGACGGAGCGCGGCATCTCGAGCGAGAGGAGGTCATCCACAAATGCCATGGAGAGGGGGGTGGCATGGAGATTGCCCCAGAAGAGCCACGGGTGGCTCGTCGGATCCTTGCGGCACTCCGCCGCGAGCGTCTCGAGGAGATCCACGGATGCCGCCGCGTTCGTCTGGAGAACGGGATGGGAAAGTACTTTCTTGAGGGCTCCGAGCGATCGTCGCTCGGCTTCTTGCACGGAGTGGGGGAATCTTCCCCCATAGCGGCCGTACATGGTTTCTTCTGTGTGTTCGATGACGTAGGCGCTCACGTCCCCGAAGACGCGGAGAAAATGCCCTAGATGCTCGAAGAAGTGTGGAGGATCCGGAGCGTCCGTGCACACGGCGGGGTTCTGCCACCGTTCCCTGAAGATTGCCGCAGCCTGCTGTGCGGATGATTCGGTGATGCTTCGTGGTTCTGCAGCGCTTACGGAGGCACTGTGGAATCGGCATTGCGTTTCGGTGAGGGCTGCAAGCTGCGGCATGTCCTGATCCATGAAGTTGAAGAGCACGTAGACCAAGGGGCCGTACTGCTCGCCGAACGTCTCGGTCACCATGTGTTCCAGTCGGGCGATCTGCGGGCGGTCCGGTTTCCTTAGCCGTGCCCATCTTTCATTCCTAGAGAACATTTCTTCGAGGAATTTGGCACCGTCCATCGCCCACGGGTCCCCCTCGTAGAGGTCGCGGATCGTCTGTCGTCCCCGCTGCTGGTCGAACGTGCGCGCGTCCGCCTCCGTGAGGCGCAGCGTCGCTCCGCAGTGCGTGCGGCATGCGTTCGAGACCTCCTGGATTGTTTGCTCCGAGAGTCCGAGCATGTGGATCGCCGCTTCGAGACGCTCTTGGGGGATCTCCTCGTCGGTTCCTGCTGATGGGAGCAATCCCTGAAGAGCGCTCCGTGTGCGCTGCAGTTCCGAGAGGAGGTCGAAGGGTTCCTTGAGTGATGGGGTGTTGGGTTCGATAGAATCTCTGTGAGCGAGGAACGCTTGGGCGAGAGCGTCCTCCATGGACCCGAGCGTTGCGCGAGAAATCCCCACAGTAGATGGAAAGTGTGTGATTATTCGCTCATCACGACAACTCGTCAATGCTGCCGCTCTTCGGTGGCCTGCCCTCCTCTTGAACACGAACGGTCGGACCTTCTCTCTCCATTTGCTTCACTTCCCGGGCCATCGCTTCGACGCAGTGACGCAGTTGCTCGTCGTTATTGTCCGGGGAGAACGAGGCGCGAATGGCATCGTACGATTCGGTGTAGGTGAGGAAGATTCCTTGCTTGGAGAGGCGTTCGGTGAGCGTGCGCATGTCCACGGTCGGGAATCGGAACGTGAGGATGAGGGATGTCGCCTTATGGATCGGCTTGATGAACTGCAGGGCATCCTTTCCCGTCCACCGTTCTCCGAAGCGCGTTTCGAGAAGTTTCTGGAAAGCCTCGCGGCGGCGGAAACGCTCGTGCATGAGGAAGTACACGCTCATCCGCGGGCCGTCTCTCAGGTCACAGATGTGGCGGGCACACTCAAGCTGCTCAAGTTGCGCGAGCGCGCCGTAGAGATCGCCCGTCGAGAGGGAGTCCTCCACGGTCGTCGGCACGTGGAGACTATGGTCGAACATGCCATGGAGGATCAGCAGATTGTTTTTGGCCCACCCACAGCGCAGTCGTTCCAGACCCTCGTGGCCGGTGTCTCTCCGCTCATCGAATGCAACGAAACCCATGGGAGGTGCTCCGATTGCCTTGTGGAGGCCGCCCAAGTAGAAATCCACTGCTGGGCGTGGTGCATGTACACCGAGGAGCTTGCCTGCATCGATGTCGATATTCCCTACGGCCTGCGCTCCGTCCGCGATGATGGATGCATGCCAGAGGTGTTCTTGCATATGCAGTCCGATTTCCTCGATCGGGAGCTCATCTCCCGTTTCGCGCAGAACGTGCGGGAGCACGATGGCTTTCGGATTGCAGGGTTTCACGTGCGTCATGACCTCTTTCTGGATCTGTTTCCGCGTTTTTCCGCGGATTGCGAAGATCGTGAATGCATCCTGACCGAGCCATCGCCGCAGTTCATCTTCCTTGTATTGCGGGCCACGCTCCCGGAAATGGGTGGGGAACGTGCTAAAAGGATCGCGGCCGTAGACGTTGCCGGGATCGCTGACGAGGAGCATGTTCACCATCGTGGAGATGTGCGTCGGGTCGGCGAATGCGACCGGCCCCTCATCGCTCCTCCGTGAGTACACACCCGCGAGGGCGGCGGCCATGACGGCGGCTTCTCCGATGTTGCGCGTGAGGATGATGCCCGATGGATCGACTTTGAGCATCACGGCGAGCTTCTCCCGGAGCTTGCGCGCCAGCTCCACGCTCAGCGCCTGCGCGAGCCCCGGATCGCCCTCGCGCAGCAGTTGCTGCTCGATCGTGAGAGCGTGCCGGCCCTTCTCCACTGCCGCGGCGCATGGGGTACCGATGGACGCATGATTGAGGTACACGGCATCCGGGATCTCGCCGCGGAGGAATCGCGCGTGCGCTTCCGGATCGAAGAAGTAATCATCGAACGGCATGATTCTCTCGATCCTCTGGAGGAATGTCGCCAGTGCCTTGTCCACGGTGATTTCGTCCGCTCCGCGACGCAGGAGCGCCTGCAGGCGCTGCGTGGTGAAGTGCCGGATGCGTTCCCGTCGGAAACGGTTTCCCGGCGGGCGCCGAATGTTCGGGCTCAGCTGGGGGATCTGCTGCATCTCCATTCTCTCTTCCATTCTTGTATCCATTCTCTCCTCCAAGCGCATCCCCATGCCGGAGCCGATGTGCGGAGACATAGGAGGGCAAGTCTAGTTCTCTCAACATCCGGGCTACAAGGGGAAAGAGGGGGCAATATGCGGGGGGAAAGGAGGACGTATGAAAATGAATTTTCTGATACACTCTTCGGGGCTACTGGGGAGTCGCCAAGTGGTAAGGCAGCGGCCTTTGAAGCCGCCATTCGAAGGTTCGAATCCTTCCTCCCCAGCCAATCCGTTAGACGCGCAAGCGTTCGGTTTTGGGTGTCTGGAGTTTTCAGAAGAACTTCCGCAGCTTTTGCAGGAAAGACGACGGCTTCCTGTAGCGTTTTTTGGGAGTGAACATGTTCAAAGTGGGGAAGATGGCTTCCCCATGCTACAGAAGTTCATTTGTAGACACCCGAAACCGAACGCTCTCCTCCGGACGCAGTCGACTGGTGTAATCTTTTTCTATAAACTGCTGTTCTTCCTTCGCCCGTTACCTGCAATCTCCAAGAGTCACTGACGTGGCATTGATCCCTGATAACGAGCTCGCGTTCCTCGCGCAGCGTGACGAACAGTACTTCACGCCTTTATTCGATCGCTTCTATAAGCCTGTGTACCGTTACTTCTACTTCCGGCTCCGGCAGAGCGAAGATGCGGAAGACCTCACGTCCGAGACCTTTCAGAAGATCTACACGAATCTGCACCGTTTCAAGGAATGCGGTACGCCGTTCTCCGCGTGGATCTTCAAAATCGCCCGCAACTGCCTCATCGACGCCACGCGGAAGCGGAAGCACGACGTGATCCCCATGGACGCACTGGATCCCTCCGTGGAATCGCACACGGACTTCGACCATCAGGCGCTGGACAAGACGCTCCTATCCGAACGCTTGTGGGCGGCCATCCGGACGCTCCCCCAAAAATATCAGGACGTGTGGAACCTCAAGCTCTCCTCCGGGCTCTGCCACCGCGAAATCGGGGAAATCCTTGGCACCAATGAAAACAACGTGAGCGTGATGGTGCACCGTTCCCTTGTTATGCTGAAGAAACGCCTTTCCTTTTCCTCTACACAATGAAGAAAGATGACGCACGATCACAGGCACGGGAGTTGCATCTCTTCGAAGAATTGCTCCGCGGGAAACACGCGGCCGTCAAGCCGCGCAAGGGACTGCGCGGCGAGATCCTCGCCTCTATCGCACGCCTGCGCACGAAGAAAAACCTGCGGGAACCCGCCCTCTCCCGCTGGTTCACGCTGCTCAGCAGCAGAGCGCACTGGTACTGGGCGGGGGCGGTGGTTTCCCTCATCATCCTCACGAGTCTCAGCGTCCGACAGGGGTTCTTCCTCTCGCCTACCCTCCCCCTTCCCAGCCGCTCTGGCCCTCCCATGCCGCGCGTCTCTTCTTCCGCTCAGATAATCGCCGAGCCTGCGCAGAGCCAGCCTCCCGCGGAGTTATCGCCGTCGTCCCGTACTCCAGTGGTGCCGCAACAGCCATCCGCGATTCCCGCCGCCCCGTGCGTATCATCCTTGCCCACGTCGGAACGCCCCTTCCCAACGACAACGAACGCACTGCCGAATTTCTCAACCATGCCTGTGCCGACGCAGCAAGCCACCATCAGCCTCGTCGTGGAGAACGCGCCGGTCTTCCAACGGGGGACGGAAGGAGCGGTCACGCTCCTCATCGTCAACGAGGGATCCTCCTCCCTCACCCCCCGCCTTCCTTTCGCGTGGGGGGATGGCAGCGACGGCGTGCTCACGGCTATCACGCTTCAGCCGGGAGCTCGCCGGACGCTCTCCCTTCCGCACGTGTACGCCGAGCCCGGATCCTACGAATTCACGGCATCCGCACAGCTCGGTTCCGTGACGATGGAGAGCGCTGCCGTGCACGTCTCCCTCACGGTGAACCCGTGACTCGGCAGAGCGCACAGCTTCCGAATGGAACCGGAATCTCCAAATTTGATGTAAGGGAAAAGCCTTCGCCTACGTTCTAACACACCAGAACACCCTCTATTTTCTTCCCTCCTCTGTATGGATTCCCATTCTCTTCGTTCCATCGCGTTGTTCCTCGCCATTGCGCTCCTTTTGCCCCTCACACCCGTTCCGCCTGCCATTGCCGCTTTCGGGAGTTCATCAGCGGAACTCCCCGGCGATGACGATACGGAGCCGATATCCGACTGCCTCGTCTTGACGAAAAATCTCCGCTACCGCTCCTCGGATGCCCGGACAGACGGGGAGGTCTCTCTCCTCCAGGATTTTCTCAATGTGCATGGGTATCTGGCGACGGAACCAACCGGGTTCTTCAGTTCCACGACCCGGAAAGCAGTCAAAGCGTTTCAGAAAGACGTTGGGCTGCGCCCCACGGGATTCGTTGCAGCGTTCACTCGAAAAAAGATCTCCACCATCTCTTGCGGAACGACTGTGCCGGAGGATCCCCCCGTTTCACAGAACCTCCCGCCCGTCATCGACGGCCTCACTGCCCCCTCCTTCCTTGCCGTGGGCGAGCTGGGCACCTGGACCGTCAATGCCCATGACCCCGAAAACCGGCCGCTCACGTACACCATGAACTGGGGCGACACCATCCTCCCCATTCAGCCCGTCTCTCCCAATTCGGCCTTTTTCCAGACCGCCCAGACCGCAACGTTCACGCATACGTATGTTTCTGCGGGAACGTATACCGTCCAAATCAGTGTGAAGGACGACGGCGGGAACGTCCAATCTGCCAGTGCCGTCGTGAATGTGACGAATACGGCGGAGCAGGGTAGTCTCACCGTGTCCCTCTCATCATCCAATCCCTTGGGTGATCAGATACCCAAGAGTTCGCTGGTGCCCATGTTGAATGTGGACCTCGTCGCGTCCTGCTCTAGGAGCGTGCAGGTGAACGGTATCCGCGTCAGCCGGGATGACGCTTCTGATTTCCATGACACCGTGGGCGTGTTCGCTGCGGTCGATGGGCAGCGCGTGACATACGGGGAGAAGATTGTTTCCAACCAAACCCTTGCATTGAACTTCTTCACACCGCTCACGCTCCCGGCGTGTGGGAAAACCACGGTGACGCTGTACCTGGATCAGGTGCTGTCGAGCACCGCGACACCGTATGCCTTCTCCATCCGGCGATCTTCAGACATCATGACGGATGGATCGAATGTGCAGGGCTCCTTCCCCCTGCGTGGCAATACATTCAAGGTCGCGGCGGTGAAGAGCGGTCAAGTGACCGTGCGCAACCTCCCCATTTCGCCGGCTTCCGCGCATGTGGGTGACCAGAGCGCCGTAATCGGCCGCTACGAGCTTACGGTGGACACGACGGAAGACCAGACGCTCTACACCATGACGCTCCGTCAGAGTGCCTTCAGTTCCGTGGCTGACGGCGATCTTGTGAACATCCGGGTCCGGGGGACGGATGGGGGCGTCCTTACGAACACGGCATCGCGGTTTACGAACCGTTTGGCCACCGTTGTATTCGAAAGGCCGCTCACGGTACGTGCAGGAGAAGGGATCACGCTTGAGGCCGTTGCCAATATCGTCGGAGGCGAAGGGAAGACGAGCCAAGTGGGCACCTTCGAGTGGCCGAGGGACATCTTCGCTGTCGGATCCCTCTACGGCTATGGCGTGAACTGGCAGCGGTATGGTTCCCGCATCAATGACGATGAGAGCGCCGCTCCTTCCACTATCACCATCGTCCCGCTGCAAGTGGCCATCTCCGCCCTCACCATCACCCAGCAAGATCTCTCGGGCACAGACACGGCCCGGGAGAACGCCAAGAATATTCGGCTGATGCGTTTCCAGGCACGGGCAAGAAAAGGGCAGAACATCCTCCTCACCCGGATCATTGTCGACTCCGCTGCCGGAGACGGAACGCTCAGGAACGGTACGAACTACACGCTTTGGGCGGATACCAACGAAGACGGAACCGTGGACACGATCATTGACAACCACAAGGAGGCAACAGGGAGCGACGCTGCGGGCTGGACGGTGACGTTCGACGGTATCCCGACCGGCGGATTCGTTATCCCTCAGGGAAAAACTGCGGACTTCGAGGTGCATAGCGATATCGCTTCCCCGCTCCAGGCCAACCCCACGCTGCAGCTTCAATTCGTCACGGCCGCGGCCTACGTGGAAGCGGAGCAACTGGAGGACGGTACGCCCCTCCGGGGCATCGAGACGAACGGCGCATGCACCGCGGATGTCTGCCAGATCGCCGTGACCACCGCACCCTCCACTCTCTGGAACTTAGTCCCCCAACTCCTCTCTGCGCCCCTTACGCCCCACATCCCCCATGTCCCTTTCGTACCCATTCGTGTCCGCAGTGGCCGCCCGTGAGCAGAAACTGTCGACTCCTCGTCCGATGAGAGAAGAATGCCTCCATCATGGTAGGGCTCCCTCTACGGGAGCGGCCGGTCACGGCAGAGAATTCTTCGAAGGTCAGTCCGGAACAGATCAAGAGACTGCAGGGCCTTCTGGATCCTCTGCTTGGCCGTACACCGATCTTTCCCTCCGGTCGCATCATCTACGGGTTCAATGTGATTGCCGCCCTGCGGGAGCGGGATGTGGCAATCCCGTGCATCGGCTTCTCGACTGATTTTTCTCTTGCCCCGTCACATGGCTTTCCTTACACTCCTGCGGTCATGTTCGCAGTCGTTTCCATCGCAGGCTTCCAGGAGAAGGTGTCCGAGGGGGATAAAATCAAGGTGCCGCTCATCGCCGCCGAGCCGGGCAAAACCGTGACCTTCGACAAGGTGATGCTCGTCTCCAAGGACAAGGCGGCCGTCACGATCGGGACGCCCCTCGTCACAGGTGCTTCGGTCACGGCGAAGGTGCTGAAGCACGGCAAGACCGACAAGGTGCGCGGGGCGATCCACGGCAAGCGCAAGAGGCAGCTGCACTTCTTCGGCCACCGGCAGGACTTTACGGAGGTGGAGGTGACCAAGATCCAGGGGTAATGGAATGAGCGTCATGGTTCGACGCACTCACCATGACGTGTTTTTCGTCGGTTCCTTATAGGTATCCCAACCAATGAAGACCCCAGCCGAGGAGCAGGGCGTCGGTCAGTCCGTGGCTCCACCATGCGGCGTAGATCCCGCCGGATTTTCGCAAGAGCAGACTCCAGCAGATGCCTCCGATGGCGAGGCCGATGATGGCCAACGGAATGAGTGACGTGGGCACATCCGGTAAGCCGAGGAAGATCAATCCGTGCATCAAGCCGAAGAGGGAAGCGGAGGTGATGATGCCGATCGCGTCTCCCGTACTGCGCGACAGCTCGCGGTCGAGCCATACGCGGAAGTGCAGCTCCTCGAGCGCAGAATTTAAGAAAGAGAGGAAGACGACAACCGCCACCGCGCCCACCGGACCGACTGCGAAACGAGCATCCAGCCCCCGGCGCAGCGTTGCGGGATCGAGGTAGAAAAGGGGGATGAGCAGCTGCAGGGCGATGATGGCACTCAGAGAGAGGACGAGGGCGATGAGAGTCGCCATGATCCAGAGAACCGCCGAAGGATGAGGTTCATCCGTCGGCCAGACTATCCGCGCCCCCGTCTTGCCGTCCCGGTATCGCCACACGCCCGGCACGATCAGCTGGAAGACTTTGTAGAGCGACTGCAGCAGGTAGCCGCTCACCCCCAAGGAGAGCACGGAGATTTTGACGAGGAAGGGGATGCTTGCCGCGCCCAGAAGCCAATAAACACGTTTGCTATTCTGTCTCATAGGCATGAGGAAAAGTGAACGCATCGTATCATCTCATGTTACATCTTCTCCCGCAGCTCCCGGATCACCTTCAACGTGACCCCCAGATTTTGCAGCTGCGCGAGGGTCTCCGCGAGGCGCTCGCGGGATTTGAAGAGGTGGTGGAGGTAGCTGCGTAGGTGCGTGCGGCTTAGGGGAGAAGGGGAGTCGGCGTCGATGGGGACATGGGCGGTGCGGTAGGCACTGTTCTCGATATTGAGGGAGGAGCCGTCCGAGAGGAGGATCTGTCCGTGGCGCGCTACGCGCATGGGAAGGACGCAATCGAACATATCGATGCCTTTCGCGATCGCCGCTTTCATCTGCGAGATCTCCCCCACGCCCATGAGGTAGCGGGGTTGATCCTCCGGCAGGAGCGGGCAGACCATGGAGAGGACGGCGAGCATCTCGTCCGGCGATTCCCCGACCGCGAGCCCCCCGATGGCATAGCCGTCGAAGCCGATCGAAATGAGTGCTCTCGCGCACTTCTCGCGTAAGTCTTGGTGGAGCCCGCCCTGGACGATGCCGAAGAGGAGAGGAGGGGATTTCGTTCCCTGCGCCTTCAGGTTCTCATGCGTTTCCTTGCAGACCTTCGCCCACCGGATGGTCCGGTCCACGGCCGCTTCGATCGCCGCGCGGGGGGCGGTGGACGGCGGGCATTCGTCGAAGCACATGATGATGTCGGCGCCGAGCTTCCACTGGATTTCGATCGATTCTTTCGGTCCGATGAAATGCAGGTCGCCGTTGAGGTGCGAGCGGAACTGCACCCCGTCTTCCGTGATCGCGCTGATCGTGCGCAGGGAGTAGACCTGATAGCCGCCCGAATCCGTGAGGATGGGCTTCTCCCAGCCAATGAACGGATGCAGGCCGCCGGCGCTGGCGACGATCTCCTCGCCTGGCTGGAGGTGGAGATGGTAGGTATTGCAGAGCAGCACCTGCGTGCCAAGGGAGAGCAGGTGGTCGAACGTGATGCCCTTCATCGCCCCCGCCGTCCCCACCGGCATGAAGAAGGGGGTTTCAATCGCGCCGTGGGCGGTCGTCAGCCGTCCGCGCCGACCGAGCGGCGTGGACTTCAGGAGAGCGAACATGCGTGCAAGGCTACTGCGTAGGAGGCATTCCGTGCAATCACGAAGGAATCGAAGTGCGCGCAAAGGCATTGAATACAAAACGTCCACCAAGAACCCTTGGCAGGAATTGCGCCCTCCAGTAGGATGTCGCGGCCTACATTTTTCCTCAATCTCCATGAAAGGAACTGTCGCTCAGGTCATCGGTGCAGTCGTGGACTGCACGTTTCCGAAAGATCAACTTCCTCCCATCTACGCCGCGTTGACGGTCGACATGGGCTCCGAAGTCCTCACGCTTGAGGTGCAGCAGCACCTGGACGGCGGGATGGTTCGCGCGGTCGCCATGGGATCGACGGACGGACTCAAGCGCGGGATCGACGTCGAATCGTCGGGCGAACCGATCTCCGTGCCCGTCGGACCCGAGACGCTCGGACGCATGTTCGATGTTCTCGGCAAGGCCATCGATGGCAAAGCGGAGGTGCATGCGAAGAAGAAGTACCCGCTGCACCGCGAGGCGCCGGCATTCACGGATCAGTCGACGGAGACGGAGGTGCTTGAGACGGGGATCAAGGTGGTGGATCTCATCTGTCCTATCTTAAAAGGAGGGAAAGTCGGACTCTTCGGCGGAGCGGGTGTGGGCAAGACCGTCGTCGTGAAGGAGCTTATCCACAACATCGCCACCGAGCACGGCGGCCTCTCCGTGTTCGCCGGAGTGGGGGAGCGCACCCGCGAGGGGAACGACCTCTACTATGAGATGAAGGAGTCGGGCGTTTTGGACAAGACGGCGCTCGTCTTCGGACAGATGAACGAGCCGCCCGGACCGCGCTTGCGCGTGGCTCTCGCGGGGCTCGCGTGCGCGGAGTACTTCCGCGACGAGGAGCGCAGGGATGTTCTGCTCTTCATCGACAACATCTTCCGCTTCACGCAGGCGGGCTCTGAAGTATCGGCCCTCCTCGGACGCATTCCGTCTGCAGTGGGATACCAGCCGACGCTGGCGAACGAAATGGGAGAGCTGCAGGAGCGCATCACTTCGACGAAGAAAGGATCGATCACGTCCGTACAGGCCGTCTACGTGCCGGCGGACGACTTCACCGATCCGGCGCCTGCGACGACCTTCGGGCACCTCGACTCGACCATCGTGCTCACGCGCGCACTCTCCGAGCTTGGCATTTACCCGGCTGTCGACCCGCTCGAGTCCACCTCCACCATCCTCGCACCCGAGGTGGTAGGGCAGGAGCACTACGACACGGCCCGCGCCGTTCAGAAGGTGCTGCAGCGCTACAAGGAACTGCAGGACATCATCGCGATCCTCGGCATGGAGGAGCTCTCCGATGAGGACAAGCTCACCGTGCGCCGCGCGCGCCGCATCCAGAAATTCCTCTCCCAGCCGTTCTTCGTCGCGGAGACCTTCACCGGGTTCCCCGGGAAGTTCGTCCGCAGGACCGAGACGGTGAAGAGCTTCCAGGCCATTCTCGACGGCAAGTACGACTCCGTCCCCGAGCAAGCCTTCTATATGAAGGGAGGCATCGAGGAAGTTTCCGCCTGATCCATGCAGATTCACGTCGAAATCATCACGCCGGAACGCGCCGTCTACGAAGGAGCGGCCGATGCCGTGTCCATCCCGACGCCGCAGGGCGAGATCACCGTCCTTCCGCACCACATTCCTCTGATTTCCATCGTCGCCCCCGGCACCGTCACGGTGCGCGCGGGCGGAGAGGAGCATCTCTTCGCCGTCACCCGCGGCGTCATCGAGATCGACGGGCAGTCCATCCGCCTCCTCGTCGACACGGCTGACCGCGCGGAGGAGCTGGAGGAGGTTGCCGTTTCAAAAGCGAAGGAAGACGCGCAAAAGCTCATGAAGGAGCGAAGAGCCGATGCGGAGGGCGTGGCGGAAGCCGCCGCGATCCTCGATCGCGAGCTCGCGCGCCTCCAGGTCATCCGGCGCCACCGTTCCCACAGAGGGATCACCCCGCCGGTTCCCGGTTCCGATGAACAATGATCCATGCCTTCCACTCCCTCCCCGAACCGGCCCGATAGCCCACCTTCCATTTTTCTGGCCATCCGACTCGCGTGGGATCTCGGGTTCATCATCGCGATTCCCATCGCGGTTCTCGGTTTCGGCGGAGCGTACCTTGACCGAACGTTCGGGACGTCTCCGTTCCTTCTGCTCATCGGCTTCGTGCTCGCCATCGTCATCACGACCATCGGTCTCAAGCGCAAGCTGACGACCATCCTCTCCCCATCCAAGAAGTAAATGGCTCACTTCGAGACACCGCCACTGGCCTCCGAGACCCTCGCTCACATCGGGAGTTTCCCGGTACGCAACACGCTCATCATGGCGTGGCTCGCGATGGCCGTCCTCTTCCTCGTCGCGTATTTCGTGCGGCGCACACGCTATCGTGAGGTGCCGGGGCGGTTTCAGGGATTCATCGAAATCATGGTGGAGGCCCTCTTCAATTTCTTCGACTCCATCGTGCAGGATCGCAAGCAAACGAAGCGCTTCTTCCCGATTGTCGCGACGATCTTCATCTTCCTTCTCACGGCGAACTGGATGGGCATCCTGCCGGGTGTTGGGAGTATCACGATTCTCGGCGAGCACGAGGGGAAAATCTTGAATCTGCCGATCTTCCGCTCCATGAATGCGGACGTGAATATGACGCTCGCCATCGCGATTATTTCCGTGGTGGCCACGCAGATCTACGGCGTCTGGGCGCTCGGGTTCTTCTCTTATGCGGGGAAGTTCTTCGTGGCGCCTTGGAAGGATCCCATCGGGAGTTTCGTGGGCATCCTCGAGCTCATTGCGGAGTGCGCCAAGATCATTTCCTTCACCTTTCGTCTCTTCGGGAACATCTTCGCGGGTGAAGTGCTCCTCGTCGTCATCAGCTTCCTCATGCCGTACCTCGCGCCGATTCCCTTCATGGGTCTCGAGCTCTTCGTCGGGTTCATCCAGGCACTCGTCTTCTCGCTGCTCACGCTCGTCTTCATCAAGATGGGGACGACGGGGCACGGCGAACACCATGCATCTTCCCATGCGCACGCGTCGCATGCCGCTCCTTCTCCCGCGCTTACCTAAGAACCTTCCTCCCTTGCTTCGCGGCAAGGGCTTCAGTACCATCCTTCCGCCTTTTTTCACTCCTTTCCCACTTTTCTCCTATGGAACCCGCAGAAGTTGCGAACACGGCGGCACAGGTCGCCAATGTGCTCGACAAGAACTTGCTCGTAGCCCTTACCATGGTGGGCGGCGCTTTCATGCCGGCCTTCTCCATCGGTTGGATGGCCAGCCGCGCGATGGACGCGATCGGCCGCAATCCTGAAGCTGCCAGCCGCATCCAGACGCCGATGGTCTTGGCCGTCGCATTCACAGAAGCTATCGCCATCTACTCGCTCGTCGTCGCCCTCATCATCAAGTTCGTCTAAAGAACTTGCTCCTGAGATCGGCGTTTTGCGAGGAGGTGCACTCCTTGTTTCTCACTCTTACCCTTAAGTCCTCACCATGGAACTGCTTACGAAACTCGGCATTCAGTGGGGTCTGCTCATCGCGCAGATCGTGAACTTCCTCATCGTGGCTGGTGTCCTCGGCTTCTTCATCTACAAGCCGATCCTCAAGCTCCTCGATGACCGCACCGAGCGCATCCGCGCGGCGGCGGAGAAGGCGAAGAAGCTCGAAGAGCAGGCGAAGGAGATGGAAGCGATCCGCGTCGAGAAACTGAAGAAGATCGATGCCGAGTGCGGCAAGCTGCTCGAAACCGCCAAGAAACAAGCTGAACAGGTGCAGGCGGACATTCTCGAGCGCGCGAGCAAGGAGGCGGCCCTTCTCATAGAACGCGGCAAGCAGTCCGTTGCCGAAGAGCGCGATCGGGCACTGAGTGAGCTGCAAGGGCGCATCGCGGGAGTGATCGTCGGCTTGAGCGAGAAGATCCTCGCACGCGAGTTCTCCTCTGCCGATCAGACACGCATTCTCGAATCCCTCAAGAAGGACATTCCCGCGCTCCTGAAATGAAGACGGACGCACAACGCATCGCGCGGGCTTGCATCGAGCTGAGTCGGGAGATCCCCGAGAAAGATCAACCGTTGCTCGCGGAGGCGGCACTCGCACTCCTCGAACTGAAGGGACTCAAGAGCACCATCCGCATCTTTCCGCGCTTACTGAAAGAAGCGTCTATCGCCCTTGGCGGAAGCGAGCCGGTCACGGCTGTCTTTGCGTCCAAAGAACATGCCGAACAGAGCATGCACTCTCTCGCAGCGGCGCTCAAAGCGCTGCCGCGTTCCGCGGACATCGCGGCGCAGCACATCGAGCCGTCCCTCATCGGGGGCGTACGCGTCGAGATCGGCGATGAGCGCCTCGAATATACCGTTCGCTCCCTGCTCCTCACGGCTATGCGGGAACTTCGCACTTCCTCATCTTCATCCCAGTCCTAACCCTCTCTCCCATGTCTCTCAGTCAATCCCTGCTTCAGTCTCTCGAAGAACGCGTTGCCTCCTACAAACCGCAGACGTCTCATGAGCACGTCGGGACGGTCATCGAAGTCGGAGACGGCATCGCAAAATTGAGCGGTCTCTCTAAGGTGGGATCGTTCGAAATGATCGATTTTGGTCACGGCGTTATGGGCGTGGCGCTCAACCTTGAGGAGAATCACGTGGGAGCGATGATCCTCGGCGACTTCGCGACGGTGAAGGAGGGAGATACGGTGAAAGCGACGGGGCAGGTCCTCTCCGTGCCGGTCGGGGAGCAGCTGATCGGGCGCGTCGTCTCGGCGCTTGCGGAAGCGAAGGACGGCGGCCAGCCGATCCAGTCCAAGAAACGCAATCCCATCGAGAAGATTGCGCCGCGCGTCATCGAACGCAAGTCCGTGACCGTGCCGCTCCAGACGGGCATCAAGGCCGTCGACACGATGATCCCCATCGGACGCGGCCAGCGTGAGCTCGTCATCGGCGACCGCCAGACGGGCAAGACGGCGCTCGTCGTCGATGCCATTATCAATCAGAAGGAAACGCAGTCGAGCGACCGCCCGGTCATCTGCATCTACGTTGCCATCGGCCAGAAGGAATCCAAAGTGGCGAAGATCGTTTCGGAGCTCAAGAAACGCGGTGCCATGGACTACACGATCGTCGTGTCCGCTGGCGCATCCGAGCCGGCGGCACTCTCATACATCGCCCCGTTCGCGGGTTGCGCAATGGGGGAGTACTTCGTCGATCAGGGGAAGGACGTGCTCTGCATCTACGACGACTTGAGCAAGCATGCGTGGGCTTACCGCCAGATCTCGCTGTTGCTTCGCCGTCCGCCCGGACGCGAGGCGTATCCGGGAGACGTCTTCTATCTCCACTCTCGTCTGCTCGAGCGCGCGTGCTGCCTCGACGAGAAGCACGGCGGCGGCACTCTCACGGCTCTGCCGATCATCGAAACGCAGGCCGGCGACGTGTCGGCGTATATCCCGACGAACGTCATTTCCATCACGGACGGCCAGATCTACCTCGAGGCCGATCTCTTCTACAAGGGCATCCGCCCGGCGCTCAATGTGGGTCTCTCCGTCTCGCGCGTTGGTTCCGCTGCGCAACGCAAATCCATGAAGAAAGTGGCAGGCAGTCTGCGTCTCGGACTCGCGCAGTACCGCGAGCTTGCGGCTTTCGCGCAGTTCGGATCGGATCTCGATCCCGCCACGCGGCAGCAGCTCGATCGGGGCGCCCGCCTCACGGAAATCCTCAAGCAGGGTCAGTACGAGCCGATGCCGGTCGGCGAGCAGGTGGCGATCGTTTACGCGGGCGTCAACGGATACCTCGATGATGTCCCTGTGGAGGAGGTGAAGTCCTTCGAGCAGAAGTTCCTCAAGATGCTCAAGACCAAGCACTTCGACGTTCTCGATCAGCTCAGCAAGGAGGTTACGCCAGCGGTCGAGGAACAGTTGAAGAGGCTCGTCGAGTCCTTCAAGAAGGAACACGCTTCGTCCCGTCACTGAATCCTCTCATGCCACGGAGTCTCCGCGATCTTCGGCGAAAGATGAAGGCAATCCGCTCCACGCGTCAGGTGACGAAGGCGATGGAGCTGGTCTCCGCGTCCAAGATGCGCCGTTCCGTAGGAAATGCCACGATGTTGCGGAAGTATGCGTTCTCGGCATGGAAGATCCTCGAGCGTCTCGCGGACGTGCATCCCGAACTCCACCCGTATCTTTCTGAAAAACCAGCGACGAAAGTGCTCGCAATTCTCTTCACTCCCGATCGCGGGATGTGCGGCAATCTCAACGCTGCGATGGCGCGCATGGCCGGGCAGTATCTCAGGTCCCTCAAAAATCTGCCGCATTTTGAACGGGTGGATTTCATTGCCGTCGGTAAGAAGGGGCAGCATGCTCTTGTCGCAAATGGAGCGTCCGTCATCGCCGCGTTCCCCGCGATTACGGCGCACCCGACGGTCCGTGACATCCTTCCGATCACGAAGATGGCGACGGAGGGGTTCCTCGCCGGCACCTACGATCACGTCGTCCTCCTGTTCCCGGATTGCATCTCGGCGCTCGTGCAGGATCCGATGGTGAAGGTGTTGCTTCCACTCTCCAAGTCAGAGCTGAAGGAGATGATCCTGAGCATCCTGCCCAAGCGAAAGCGTGCTTCCGAGGAGACGCAACTCTCCAAAGAGTCCGCAACAGGGGAGTATCTTTTCGAACCGTCGCAGGACGAGGTGCTCGCAACGATCCTGCCGAAGCTGACCGAAATGCAGATCTACCAAGCCGCCCTCGAAACTGCGGCTTCCGAGCATTCCGCCCGTATGGTTGCCATGCGTGCCGCTTCGGATAACGCGACGAGTTTATTGGGGGATCTGACCCTCACCTACAACCGCACGCGCCAGGAGAAGATCACGGCGGAGCTCTCGGAGATATCCGCTGCGGTGGCATCGATTAAGTAGGTTTGTGAGCTGTATTCGTTTGTAATGTGCCGTCTTTGAGGAGGCCGACATGTTGGAGGAGTGATTTGCGTTGCTGACGAATGGTTTGATTCCTCGGATTCTGTGCAATAATGGCAATTAAATTCTGCCGGACTGTTTGCAAGCGCCCAATGACCCATTGGTCAATCTCTTCGAGGAGTTGTATCACCTCTTGCCATTGCGAAGGATCGACCTCACTTCCATTCGAAATTTGTCCAATTTTCCAGTCGCCAGATTGTTTGGCCTCCAAGTAATAGAGGAAAGATAGAAGCCATGGCGGTATTCCTGTTGCTTGCATGAAACTCAATTCCATCTCCGGAGAAAAATGCCTCTTGCCAGCTTCCGAGAGGCTCACTGTGCTCATGGAGGCATTCATGATCTGTGCAAGTTGTTGCTGGCTCAGCCCAAGGGCTCTCCGGATCTCGCTTTGGAATGCACCGGCTGAGGGCATGTCGTCATTCGCTTCGCCTCTTAACGAGTCTGGGGTAGACGTCATAAGGAGAGGGATGATATCACTTTTCATCCTTCGGCGCTTCCCGTGTCACAATCTTCACCTTGATACCCTTCGCCTCGAACGGCTTCGCACCTGCGGTAAGATCGGAGACGAATTGCCATGAACGCTTCGGATCTGCGGGATCGATGAGGACGAGGAAGGTGTACTGTTTCAGCTGCTCGCCGTAACTGTGCGAGCCGGAAGCTATTCCGATCGAGAGCAGCGCGTCTTCCAGCGCCTTCGCATCACTTGGGGAGGAGACGACGAACGTATTGAGCGTCATGGGCTGCGCCATCCCATCCACGTTTTCCACAGTGATGGGCGTTCGTTGCAGGCGGCCGCGGCTGAAATCGACGATTGTGGCGAGCGCATTGTGTGCGGTGTTGTCGTTCATTGGGGCGTCATTGGTGAATTCGGCATTGATGCCGCGAGCCTTGAGTGCTGCTACCGCTTTCTGTTGGTACTCTCGAGCACTCTCATCGGGGTCGGCGCTCTCGGCGCCGAACTTCTTGGCTGCCGCACCGCAGGTGAGGTGCGAGCTGATCTTGAGCTTGATGGAACTTACATCTATGCCGCTCGCTTGCGCGAGAGCTGCGACGTACTGTGCGAGGCTGTCCGCGAGTTCCTCGATTTGTTCGTCCTCAGTGAGTGCTTTCGAGAAGAGCACGCCGGATCCCGCCATGCGTAGTACGCGCTTACCGGAGGCAGTCTTGAGAGCCATGGTCATGCGTTCATCGATGCAGACGATCGTCACTTCTGTCACGGGTTCACCGGAGCAGTCGAAGCAGGCGTCGAGATCCTTTCCGTGCGTTTCGAGCCACTGCTCCGGGTTTGTGTGGAAAGGATGCTTCATCTGGTCGCGCAATTCCTTGTCCATGTCGGGATGACCGTGGCTTTCGTGCTTCTTGTGCGCATGTGCTTTTACGGGGGCTACATCATCATTATGATCGGGATGTTCCATGGTACAGGAGGAAGAAGATAGGATGGTTGTTGCAGCGGAAATTGCACTGATTCTAAGGAAATTACGACGATTGGCAACGTTCTCTGCGGCATTTCGCTGCGCTTGCGATGCATCGTGGGGTTGTTCATGTCGTTCGGGCATAGGAGGAGGGAAATGTTCGAGTGCCTATTGTCGGAATTTTTCAGGGCATTGCAAGGGTCGAAGAGGGGATTCTTTCGTGTTGCGAAGAGGTGCGAACTATGAACGAACAATCAAAGTTGCAGGTATACTTTCACGAGAGTACTTCTTCCCCACTCTTTCTATGCGTGTTCAGCTCCCCAAGAGTCCGATGGGCATCGCGACCGTCGTCGTCCGCGTCAGCTTCGGCGTCGCACTGCTCTGCGTCGGTCTCACGCACTACATGGCTTTCGGCGGTTTCGTCACCATGGCCCGTGAAGGCATGGGCTTCCTCGAGCCGGTTGCGATGCTTTGGGCGTACATTCTGCCTGCCCTCATGATTCTCGGCGGCGCACTCTTCACCATCGGCATGTACGCGGAAATCGCCGCATGGGCGGCGGGTCTCGCGCTCGCTTCCATCCCCGTCGGGATGCTGCTTCGTCCGGTGCTCTCCGGCGTCTCCATGGCGGATGTCATGCCGGCCGCGATTAATGCATTCATTTGGTTGATCGTCTTCGTGCTCGTTGTTCGGTGTTGGATCGGGATGGAGAACGGAGAATAACGTTTGCATAGTTGATATCGTATCCGTAGCTGGGGTTCATGAACCCCAGCTACGGGATCGTTTTTCGGAAACCGCTGAAAAAGTGCGTACGTCATCTTGAGCCAGTCGAAGGATGACGATGTGTGAGGATTAACAGAGAAACGCCATGGTTCGAAAGCGCTCACCATGACGTGTTTTCAGCGATTCCAGTGGCATCACTTCTTCACGATCTTATCCACCAATCCGTAGCTCAAGGCCTCTTGGGCGCTCATAAACTTGTCGCGCTCGGTGTCCTGCGCCACTTGGTCGAGCTTCTTGCCTGTGTGGCGGGCGATCAAGGCATTCAGGAGATTCTTCGTCTTGATGATGTGATCGGCGTGAATGGCGATATCGGTCGCCTGGCCTTCAGTGCCTCCGAGCGGCTGGTGAATCATGATTTCGGAGTGCTCGAGCGCGTAGCGCTTGCCTTTCTCGCCGCCCATGAGGATGACGGCGGCGCCGCTCGCGGCGATGCCGAGACAAACCGTGGAGATCTTCGGCTGCACGAGTTGCATCGTGTCGTAGATTGCGAGTGTGGACGTCACTTGCCCTCCCGGTGAATTCACGTAGAGGGTGATGTCCTTCTTCGGATCTTCCTTCTCGAGGAAGAGGAGCTGTGCAATGATCGAATTGGCGATGTCGTCGTTGATCGGTGTGCCGAGGAAAATGATGCGCTCTTCGAGGAGGCGAGAGTAGATGTCATAGACGCGCTCGCCGAATTGCGTCTTTTCGATCACGGTCGGGATGAGAGTATTCATCGGAACCTTCGCGATTTTCGTGAGATCGGCAGCAATGGATGAGATGGAGGGGGGCATAGATTTGGGGAGAGAGTTCGTGTGAGTAAACGTAAGCAGTATACCGTTTTTGAGGGCTCTTCGGCAGTAGGCAGCATGGGGAGAGGATGCAAAATACCTTTATGTAAAGAATTCTTATGATTTCGGGTTTTCCTCAGAATCGTCCGGTTGATAGCATGGGGAGGTGTCTGTTTCTTCTCCCTCTGCCGCGCAGGACTGGCAGCATCTGCTGAAGAATTTTCTCGAGGATGCCGTGCATCCGCTCGTCGTGATTCTCGGGCCGACGGCGAGCGGGAAGACGTCGTTTGCGATCGAGATCGCGAGGGAGTGCTCCCAAGCGGAGATTGTGAATGCCGATTCACGGCAGCTCTATCGGTATCTTGATATCGGCACGGCGAAGATCATGCGAGAGGAGATGTGCGGTGTCCCGCATCATTTGATCGATGTCCTCGATCCGAAAGAGGAGGTGACGGCGGCATGGTACAAGGAGCACGCACAGGCAGCGATCGATGAGATTCTTCAGCGGGGTAATGTGCCGCTGCTTGTGGGAGGGTCGATGCTCTATCTCAGTGCCGTTGTCGATGACCTTCGATTCCCGTCGAACGCGGACCCGGCAATTCGAAGGAAACTGGAAGCTGAATATGCGTCTGACGACGGCAAACGTTTGCACGAGAGGCTTACGACGATCGATCCCGAAACGGCGAACTTGGTACACCCGCACAACAAACCCTATCTCATCCGTGCACTCGAGATCGCCGAATCTACGGGCAAGGCGCCGTCCGTTGCGCGGACGAAGGGGCGGTCCCGCTACGATCTGCTCATCTTCGGTATGGCTTGTCCGCGGGATGAGTTGGCCGATCGCATCCGCAGACGAACGCATTCAATGTTCGAGGAGGGGTGGGTGAAGGAGGTGAAGGGACTTACTGTAAGGGGGTACGGGCCGGATGATCCGGGCATGAAGAGTCTCGGGTATCGGGAGATCATGGGGGCAATGCAAAGTGGGTCGATCCATCAAACATCTCTCGAGGAAATCATTGCAACGAAATCCGTCCAGTATGCCAAGCGGCAGATGACGTGGTGGAGGAGGGATGGGAGGATCCAGTGGATCACTCCTTAGGCATCGGGAAAGATCGGGCCCTCAATGTGCCAGGGGATCGTTGCCTCCATTCTCTCTCTCGTTCGATGCAATCTGTCGATGACAGCGGGAGTGATGAGGGATCCCTGGAAACCTTCGAATACGAGGGAACGGATGTCCATCCCATCCGCACGCTGCATCCATGTTTCGACGTCGCGGAGCTGACGCTCGTGCGTGGCAGTGGTGATCCCTGCGCACATTTTGAGCGTGTGGACGGGGAGCGCATGGCTGCGGCATTCCTGGAGGAGGGTTGCGGAATGACCTTCTCCACAGTCGTCGATAAATATGCCGATGTTTCGTTGCGTGGCTTGTCGGAGGACTTCCACGTGCTCGTCTTCGAGGTGTGGAATTGCCTCGACCAGTTCGAGATGCACCCGTTCGTCGCGGATGCCCGCCTCTTTCATGGAAGCGCTCATACGGTCGATAAATGTTCGATTCTGTCGGTCTCTATAGAGCAGTATGGAACGGCCGATGTTGGACGAGACGTGGAACTGCTGCAATTTGCCTGCCACCTGGCAACTGTCTTCGATGGCGCGCGTGAAAATCTCCTCCATCCAACCGAGTTCTACGAGAGGACTGTAGATCGCCCACATGCCCCCGGTTCCGAGACGAGGATCCAGTACCTGCACCCGACATTCCGCGCCGGCAATCGGCCCGTCGAGATCATCGAGTGACCGATAGCAGAGGAGCCCGGGAAAAACGCGGTCGTCCGTGACGGCCTTTCTCGTCTCTTCTCTTGTGAGAGTCCCGGCAAGTGCGTACTGCACGTTGTCGATGCAGTGCCTCATGATCAGTTCTACTTTGGATGTAAACCCCAATCGTTCGGGGCAATCATCGGGAATCAGATGTTGCAGCGCAGCCGCGTGCGCTCGCGCGACGTTTCGTGTGTGCTCGTTGCGGGAATAGGAGAGTGGCTGGCGCATGGAACGGCGCGACATGAGACCACAATGAAATATGCCAGTCAAAGGTTTGACGGAAGAACTCCGCCTATGCCGCTTGCGTCTCCGGCCCCTGCACCGCTTCGCGGTTCTCCCTGAGCGTTTGTGGATCGTATTTCGCGAGGGTCTCCCTTCCGAGATCTTTGAGCTGCTCAAGGCGCTTCTCTGGATTGGATTGGTCTAATTTTTCAACGGCTGTTCGCGTCGCTGCGACGAGGGATGAGGGTGTTTCCTTCAGGAGCTCTCCCTTCCGCGTCTCACTTCCTTCTTTGGTGAGCAGAGATTTCTTCTTCAGATTGCCTTCCCCCTTCCTCATTTCCGCCGGGAGCCGGTTTTCGATGGTGCTGCGTACATCCCCTACAACTTTCTTTCGAGAGTCCGTCGACCAGTCCAGTGTTTCGATGCGCCGTTCAATGGTCTTGCGTGCCTTGTCCTGTTGCTCCGCGAGCTCACCTGCCTTGAATCTTTCGATGTTGGTCATGAGGAGAGAAGGGAATTTAGAATTTGAAGACGTCGTGTTCCTTCTCGATGCGCTGCTTCATCTGCCAGAGCTGTTCGATCATACCCTTGAGTTCCGGCGACTCGTCGGGGGTGTGTGTGGAGAGGCGGAAGCCCACAATATGCTCGAGGAGGTTAGAAATGTTCATGAGGGAAATATCTACTTTCGCCTGCCAGTTGGCATCCAGCGTGTCGTAGACGGATGATTTGAGCAATGATTGAGGCTTGCTTGGATCAATCTCCTTATCATCGATGAGTTTCAGGACCGTCTTTAAGAAATCCTCATGCTCGCTGTCCATCTTGGCTGCGGTCGACTGGCCGATTTTCTTCTGCTCTTCCTCCGTCATTGCCTTTCCGGAGCCTTTCATGATGGAAGTAAAATCTGTCATGGATTGACTTTCATTATAGCATTCTTCGCTTTCTTTCGCTATGGCGCCTGGCCTACAATTCAATCGATGGAACCACAGGCGCCGTTGGCTTACCGCATGCGTCCGACAAAGCTCGAGGATTTCGTCGGACAAGAGCATGTGGTGGGAGAGGGGATGCCTCTCAAACGTGCAATCGAGAGCGACACCGTGTCCTCCATCATCCTTGCCGGACCTCCGGGCACGGGAAAGACCACGCTTGCGAAGATCATCGCGGAGGCGACGAAGGCGCACTTCGTACAACTCAATGCCGTGACGAGCGGGGTGAAGGATTTGAAGGAGGTTTGTATGGAGGCCGAGCGCATGAAAACGGCTCTCAAGCAACGCACGCTCCTCTTTATCGATGAGATCCATCGATTCAACAAGGCTCAACAGGATGCATTGCTTCCATATGTGGAGAGTGCCGCGGTGATCCTCATCGGCGCTACGACACAAAATCCGTATTTCGAAGTGAATTCCGCGCTCGTCAGCCGATCACAGGTTTATCTCCTTAAGCCACTCTCCAAGGAAGATTTGCTCACCGTTCTCAGGCGTGCACTCGAAGACAAAGAAGGGTATGGCGGAGCTGTAAAGATTTCCGCGGACGCACTCGACCGCATCGCCGTGATCGCGGGCGGGGATGCGCGCATCGCCCTCAATGCCCTTGAATTAGCAGTGCTCACGGTTGGCAAGAAGATGTCCCTCAAGGACATCGAGAAGCTCTTTCAGGAGCGAAGCAAGCGCTACGATCACTCGGGTGAGGATCACTACAATACGATCTCTGCGTTCATCAAATCATTGCGCGGCAGCGACCCGGATGCGGCGCTTCTGTGGATGTTTAAAATGCTCTCAAGTGGTGAGGAGCCGAGGTTTCTCTTCCGGCGGATGATGATTTTCGCGAGCGAGGACGTCGGCAACGCCGACCCACGAGCTCTCCAGATCATCGTCTCCGCATGGCAGGCATTCGAATTTGTCGGTCTTCCGGAGGGAGAATTTTTTCTCGCGCACGCATGCATCTATCTTGCACAGGCGCCCAAGAGCAACGCGGTAACGGTGGCGAAAGACACAGTAAAACAAGTGATCAATCGCGAGCCGACGCTTGAAGTGCCGTTGCATCTGAGGAATGCTCCCGTGAAGGGCATGCGCGATCAGGGGTACCACAAGGGATACCAGTATCCGCACAATGACCGCGATGGCGTGGTGGCCGAACACTACTTCCCGCAGGGGATGCAGCCGCAGAATTTCTATGAACCCACCGATCGCGGGTTTGAGGTCGAAGTGAAGGAAAGATTGAAGAAGGTGCGAGAGATTGTGAGGAAGTGAGGATATTCATCACCTTTTTCATGACTGAAAAAGGTGGCGAGAAGCAGCGATCATCCACACGTCCGAGCGATTCACTGCTTCTCCATCTTAATATTACCGTTGTAAAAAGATGGCATACAGCTGAAGAGAATCGAGGATTAGTTGTATTAGTGTAAATACTAAATATATGTTATAATACACTAAACATGCACGTCCTCACTTCCCATCTGCGTTGGTTTGCGCATCAGCATGATGAACTGCCATCTTTTCATGCTGGATACTTAGTACTGACGCTCGTCGTCGCTTCTCTGCTCAATCTTGGAGTGTTCGTGGTGCTCATTGCAGCTCATATGACGCTCGATTTCGTGAAGTACCGCGAGCGGTACGGATACGGACTTCATTTGACAGTAGAGGGGATGGTACGTGAAAGCCTCGTCGATTTCCTGCTCTTCTTCATCGCACTTGTGTTCTCTGTCTATCTCCATCCGTCCGTGGCTCTCGTCGGTGTAAGTTCGATATTACGCAGCGAGATTACTGTTCTCGAAGCTCTGGGGACGGTCATTCCCAAAACGGAGATACTCCATCGGTTCTTCCATGTCGTCGCACGGATTCGTCACTATCTCGGTCATGCGCATCCACATCTGCGTCAACACTGGAGCTCAGTGGATCGCATGTGCTTTGTTGGCATTACTTTCGGTGTATTGCTTATCATCTTTGCGCCAGTCATCCTGCATGTTGGCTGGTCGCATGTCGCAAATATCCTTGCGGAAGAATTGATCCCATGGAGGGTGTAGGGAGGCGCAAAAAAGCAGGCCTACAGTTTTCTCTTTTTCATTCATTGGGGTTAGTTTTATGATTCCAACATCGTGAGTCCATACATGACAACGATGCCTGTCACCATAATGATGAGCTGGAAGGCGGCGTGAGCGAGGCGCGTTTCGCGGTGCAGTTCTGGAATGAGGTCTGTGCCAGCGATGTAGAGGAAATTTCCGGCGGCGAATGCAAGAAGGGCATTGCCGATTTCTGGGTTTGTCCATCCGGTTGTGAGCACAATCAGCGCTCCGACAATTGCCGTTGTTGCGGAGAGAAGATTAAAAAGAATGGCTTTGGTGAAGGAAAAGCCGCTGAAGATTAAGATAGCGAAATCACCGATTTCCTGAGGAATCTCATGGAAAATCACAGCTATGGTTGTCGCTATCCCAAGACTGGGGCTGACAAGGTAACTGCCTGCGATGATCATGCCGTCAATAAAATTATGCAGTCCATCTGCGAAGAGGCTCATAGTTCCAACGGGATGGTGGTGTTCCTTGCATGGAGTGATGTGGCAATGCCGCCAATGAATGATTTTCTCCAGAATAAACGACGTCAGCATTCCGCCGATGATTATGAATACCGTGCGCGGAAAGAATGCCGGTTGCTCGGCTATTTCCGGAATGATGTGAAGAAAAACGTCTCCGAGCAAAACGCCTGTCGAGAAACTGACGAAAAAGAGAAGGAGGCGATTCATGATGCTTTTTCGGATTTTCAGAAGGAAAGCTCCAACGAGTGAGAGGAGACTTACGGCCGTGACGCTCAAGAGAGTGAGAAGTGTGGGGGAGTTCATCATGTCTGCCATCCTAGACGGGTGGAGCACCTGCGAAAAGCTCTCGCTCGATTTTTTGTGATTGGCGCAGCCAGAGTTCGGACTCTTCGATACGGTCTACACCGTAACGATGCGTGAAATCATCGAAACGTTCCTGCAGGGAAACGACTTGGTCGAGCTTCACGCGCTTATCGGCATAGAAGAGGAGAATCTGTTCAATGGTCGTATGCACGTGTGGCGGAACTCGCAGACCATGCGTTTCTACGATCTTCGCAACGGCAGGGAATCTGTGCTCCCGCAGAAACGCCGCCGCCGCCGCTTCGTGGATCATGCCGGGATAGCGTTCCTTCCACGATGCCCAGAGCAGGTGTTGTGCGTCCGTCGGTGGGTCGAAGAGCTTGGGATGTTGAGGGTGAAAGTCCACGAAGCGTAGCAGATCGTGCAATTCTGCCGAGCGTTTCAGTAGCATCGGACGGAGGAGCTTGCCACGTTTGAGGAGATGCTCGCCAAGTGTTGCGCAGACGGCGGCGACCGCGTCACTGTGTTTGCCAATGAGTTCCGGCAGCTCAAGTTCTTTGCGCCATGTCAGGACCTCTTCTCGCGACGGGATGGCCGCGTCTTGGAAGGTGATACTAAGGGAACGGCCAGTACGAGAGTGTTCTTCCGTGAGCGCGATCAAGATTGTGCAGTTTGCGAGAACCGCAGCAGATCGATCCGCCCACTCGATGCAGCGCACACCTTCGTTTTCCGCTGAATCTGCAACCAGCTCATTGGCCTCCTTTTCGGTTAATCGATAAAGGTCGAGGTGGAGGAACTCACCGAAATGTTTCGTCTGATAGCGCTGTTCCAGTGCGAATGTCGGACTCGTTATGCGGCTCGTGATCCCCAATTCTTTGGCCAGCCCCTGCAGGAATGTCGTCTTGCCCGCACCGAGTTCCCCGGTCAATCCGATGGTTATAGGGAGGGTGTAAAGGGTCTGTGCCAGTGATGCACCCGCTAAAGCAGTTGTTTTGGCATTTGGAAGCCAAATAGTGGCTTGATCAGTCATTGACTAAAATAGTAAATAATGATACTATAATACTAGTTACAACATACATAGACAATCATGCATCTCACCTCGTCCAAGCGCATGGGATTCTCGGCCACGCCGCTGCATTGCAAGCGCGAACCGCATGCATTCCACTTCCTGTCGCAGCGCGCCTCTTTCTGGATTGCCTCTCTGTCGCTCCTGGCCTTCGTCATTGGAAATATGATTGGTCAGCATGGCTGGTATGTCTTCTGGAAGTCCGTTCTTGGCAAAGTGGATGATAGCGCGATTCTATACACGGGCACAGTGACTCCTGTGGAATGGGTGCCGGATATGCTGTGTTGGGCGAAGTATGGAGGGGATCCATCCACTCATGCATTCCGTCAGGTACCCAAAGATTGTCTCATGGGACTGCCGTCGTACGACGCTGTCAGTCAGCGTGATGCCAGCAAAGCACATGGTTACGGAAATGATCTCTATTCTGTTGGTTATCTTGGCTCCTACACGACGGGTGCTGAGGGCACAGGGAGCCATCCGGGCGTGGATATCCGCATGCCGGTTGGTACGCCGGTGCGGGCCATCGCCAATGGTATCGTCGTGCGATCAGAATCGAGCAATGGTGGTTTCGGTAAGGTTATCGTCATCAAACACCCCAATGCTCCCGATCCGTCGGATCCCAAAAAGACGACGACGCTCTACTCTAATTACGCACACTTGAGTGCGCTCTACGTAAGCGAAGGAGCGGTCGTGCAGAAGGGTGAGCATATCGGTGACAGCGGGGTAACAGGAGCCGTCTCCGGTCCGCATTTGCACTTCCAAATCGATCGCGATGCTGCATCATGGCATCCCTATTGGTTGTTTTCAGATACCGAAGCGCGCGCGGAGGGATTGACGTCGACTCAAGCGCTCAATACAGGTCTCTTCCAGTCCCGTGGGTCTGTCTACACAGTAAACCCGATGCTCTTTGTCCAGGCGAACTACTCGGTGGCCGATCAACTCATTGCCAGCAACGATAAAGAACAAGGGAAAACCGTTTCCTCTTCGTCCTCCTCAGCAGGTGTCCGTTCAGCTGTGCAGCAGAAAGCGATCATTCAGTCACGCAGTGCACTGCGCATGCAAGCGAGGATTGCCCGTGCCAATGCTGTGAGCCGCATCGTCAGTCAACGGACAATTTCCACACAGGAGAACTCCGTCATTCGCAGTCGCGAGACAGTCGCTGCGACTGATGCAGTTGCAGCCGCTGTCACGGCTACGCAGAAAGTGGCATCCGTTCAGATCTCGCACGGCGGCACGTTCTCCGGGCGGGGGTGGGAGAAGGTGTCTCTGACGCTGCTCGATGACAACGGCGGCGTCGTGAAATCTCCCGAATTGTCGCAGGACATCTACTTGCGCACCGCCTACGGCAATGCGGAATTTCGCCCTGCAGTGCTCTCGACGCTCGATTTCATCAATGGTGAAGCGACCGTGAATGTGCTTCCGCGTGGACGCAGGACCGTGGTTATCGAAGTGAAACCGCTCAATGCCATGAGCAGGCCGATGGTGTATCAGAAGTAGCATGAGAGGAAACCGTCGAGGTTTTCTCTCACAAGGTATGTTCATTGACCATCGGGAGGATGTGAATGGCCGGTTCCTCGTAACGTCTCTTTAAGTTTGTCTTCCGTGACAAGGGCTTCGATGCGCTCCTCTTCCACCTCTTCAATCTTTCCGATGGAGCCGATGGCGGGGTGCGCACCCTTGAGGGGGCGGAACCGGCCCGTTCCGCGGACGGAGAACGAGCAACCGTCGTAGTTGCCGATGTTGCCGGCTCCGCTTTCGGCGAGTGTCGTGCGGATGACGTCTGCATGGGCGATGGGAACGTAGACGATGAGATGATAGAAAGAGGGCATAGATAGGACTTAGGACTTCGGACTTCGGACTTCGGGGGTGGAACGAAGTGAAAGCCATAGCATGATCAAAACGAGCGCGAGCGCGGCGAGAAACTTCTGAAGTGTCGAGAGAAAGAGGGCGGTGACGCCGAAGGAAGCGCCGAGAACGGTTGTAAGTGCGATGATTTGCCACTCCGTCCAACCCCTGTGCAGTAATCGATGATGTAGGTGCTCGTCACACTCGTTTCCTTTGAATGGAGAAGTTCGTTTGAGAACACGCCGTATGATCACGAATCCCAGATCGATGAGTGGAACGCCGAGTACAAGGAAACCTGTGGCTACTTTGCCACCCGTGAAGATGGTGAGTACGCCGAGCATCAATCCGAAGAACATGGCACCCGTGTCGCCGATGAGGCTCAAGGGGCCCGGTCGATCGAAGAGGAGGCAGGTGGCGGCGATACCTGCGAGCGCGAAGGCGATGAGCCCGAGTGAGAAGTCTCCCACGCGCGTACTCAAGGAGAGCAGGCCGATCGTGAGGAAACCGAGTACAGATAGAACACTTACCTGTCCTCGGATGCCGTCGAACCAGTTGAGTGCGTTCATTGTGAGTCCAAGCCACAGCACGGTAAAGAGCATGCCGATGATTGACGGATTTCCGAGTGTCTCGATAGGAATGGTGAAGATATGAAGCGCGAAGACATCACTTCCAGTGAGAGAGGCGAGGGGATTGGTGAGTGTGTAGATGCGCGTACCGGTGAGGAAGATGACGATTGCAATGAAGATCTGATTTGTCAGCCGCCATGCGGCTGGCAGAGGTTTGCGATCATCGCTGAAGGAAACGAAAGCGAGCAGCACGATGGTGCTCATAAGACCGATTGCTTGCAGGGACCAGGGTTTGAGTGCGATGGTGGATTCGAAAATCGCGAAGAAGATGAGAAATGTGATCACAGCGGCGATGCCGGTGGGGTAGGGGAGGCGTGGGCGTTTGAGTCCGTAGCGTTCCGGAAAATCGAGCAGTCCCCACCGCGGGAAGAACTTCAGCGCGAACAGGTGAAGGATCATGCAGAAGGTGAAGCAGAGGAGGGGGGTGCCGACGAGGAGAAGAGTGTTCGTAGACAAGGGAATTAAGATAATCGTACATCGTTTTCCATGGAACGAGTACCATGCTGTCGGCATGACCAGACCGCGAATCGATCCTCATCGTGAGCTCTACGGCATTCTTGGCTCGATGCCGACTCTGCGCCTCCTCCTTCGGAAGTGGAACGAGTACTTCCGATCGCAGGGCATGAATGCGTTTATGGATCGCTATCCGGCCACGACGGGTCAGCTTCCGGAACGTTTGAGTGAGATGTTTCATTTCGATCGGCGTCTCTACATCGTCGGGAAAAAGCTGCAGAAAGCTATTCTGCCGCTTCTCGACGCAGTGGATGCCCCTGTGAAAGGGGGAGTGGATTGTGTGGTAAATGAGGGGGGGGTGTTGAAGGGATATTGGGTGGGGGAAGGGTTGGATGATCCGGAGAGAGTGATGGAATGGATGGAGTGTTGTGATTGATTGCCCGGATGCTCTTGTTCGGTTATCGATTCCTTTTCGCCACCTTTTTCATGACTGAAAAAGGTGGAACCCCGCCCGTACCGAACGTCGACACATTCGGGCGGGCAAAAAGGTTTCGGCACTGATCCTCGCTGACCGCGGCTTGCAGGACGCCGATGAGTGCCGCAACAGTGGGAACTTAAGCAAGGTGCCCTTCCTCGCCAGCAAGGAAAAGCAAATAACCATGAAATCGCGTCCGAGTGATCTGACTATTCACCCCCCTTACGTCAACTTCTCTCCTCTCGCCGATGCAGGCGGACTTGGCTACAATCGGGCCATGAAGAAGTACCCTCTCCTCTCTACTGCAAAATTGAAAGGGAAGCGCGTGTTGCTCCGCGCCGGTTTCGACGTGCCCATCGAGAAGGGCAAGGTGAAAGATCCCTCACGCATCGAGGCCATCGAAGCCACGATGAAGTTCATCCTCAAAGCAGGTGCTTCGCTCGTCATCATGGCGCATCAGGGCCGACCCAAGGGTCAGAGAGTGCCGGAGATGAGCCAGAAGCCGCTTGTTTCCGTTCTTAAGAAGCTCCTCAAGACAGAGGTGAAATTTGCCGACGAGGCGACGGGGCCTGCGACTGAGAAATTGGCCAAGGCCCTCAAACCCGGACAAGTACTACTTCTCGAGAATTTGCGTTACGACGATCGCGAAAAGAAAAACGATTCGCAGTTTGCCAAGGATCTCGCGAAACTTGGCGACGTCTACGTGAATGACGCTTTCACGAATTGTCATCGTGATCATGCGAGCATGACCGGCGTCCCCAAATATTTGCCGTCGTACATGGGCCTCAATCTCGCTGAAGAGGTGAAGCATCTCTCTCCGGTGCTTGAGAAGCCCAAGCATCCGATCATGCTCATCATCAGCGGCGCGAAGATGGAGACGAAGGTTCCAGTCATCGAAAATTTCCTCAAGAAAGGCGACAGCGTACTCGTCGGCGGATGCATTGCCAATACGTTCATCGCCGCGCGTGGCTTCAATGTCGGTAAATCGCGCTATGAAGTGGAATTCGTTGAAAAGGCGCAGGAGATCATGCTCGAGAGTGAAAAGTCCGGTCGGGCCAATGTGGTCATCCCGCGCGATGTCGTTGTGGCGACGGAGCCTTCGGAGAATGCACAGAAGCTCAATCTCCCTGTGGAGGACATCCTTGGAGACATGGCCATCTTTGACGTGGGCATCATCACAATAAAGCGTTACTGCGATCTCATCGCAAAAGCCAAGACCATCATCTGGAACGGGCCGATGGGCCTTTACGAATACAATCGTTTTTCACACGGAACGAAGCGTGTAGCAGAAGCGGTTGCTGCCGCTTCGAAGAAGGGGGCTGTCTCCATCATCGGAGGGGGGGACACCATCGACTTCCATAATCGCTACAAGTATCTCATGAAACCGTATACTTTCGTGAGTACCGGAGGCGGGGCGATGCTCGAGTTCCTTGCGGGCAAAGAGCTGCCGGCTCTCCGGGCGCTCCGGAAGTAGCGGTTCCGTCGCCTCCTGAACGCGCCGCGGATCCCGGTGCCGATGCATGCGCCGCGTCTTTCCATTCTTCACCCCTTCGCACCCTGACGACATGCTGATACGGCTCCGCAATGCAATCGGGAAGCACGTCGCATGCATAGCCTCGTGCATAGCAGTGAAGCGGTATCGCTACGTCGTTATTTTTGATGTCGGGGAAAGGGAGGAACGGAATGATCTTTTTTCTCGCAAAACTGTATGTTGATCGTACTTATTCCGGAAGAAGGGGAATCGTGGGGCGCACTTGCCCGGCGAGTAGAGCAGACGATGGGGGATCTTCTCATTGTTCTCTCAGGAGGGGGAGAGACGCCTTCGGCCGCGGACGAGGAGGGGATGCAGGTATTCTTCACGCTCTGTGCCAAAATCTCTGATCGTATCCAGATCGCTACGCGCAACGTGCCGCTCGTCATTGCTGCGCGATCGCGCGGGATCCGGGTGATCGATCGTCTCACCGATGTTCGCGATCTGCTCGAGGGGCACCCGAGTGCACTCGAGGCACTTCGGCTTCTGTCGCCGCATCTCTGGCGTCAACAACTGCGATCGCGGTTGCAAGCAATGGGGCTCTTGTCTCTTCCAAAGATTCGCATCTGGATTTTGATTGTCGTGAGTGCACTCCTTCTCCTCTTTGTCCTTTTCCGGCTGCTGCCATCTGCGGAAATTCGCGTGTGGCCGCGTGGAGATACGGTGAGTCAGACAGTGAATATTTTCCTCGTGCAGACAGGTGCCACGGTGGCGGAGATTCCATCGCGCGTGCGTATGCTCGAACTCATCCCGCTTTCCGTAAATGTTCATCGCGCCATCACTTTTGATCAGATCTCCAAGCGATTTATCGGTACGAATGCAGAGATAGCGATGACAGTCGTGAACAAGTCGAAGGAGCGCTACAGTTTAAAAAAAGGTACGCGACTCACCAATCAGGCAGGCATGATCTTCAAGCTGGAAGAGCCGGTCATCGTAGATGCTGGCAAAGAAGTGACAGTGAAGGCCCGGGCAAATGAAACGGATCTCTATAATGAGATTATCGGCAAGCGCGGTAATGTGCCGGCGGGACTCAAGTGGGACTTTCCGGGACTTGTGAAAGAGGAACGTACGCTCGTGTATGGGGAGAATCGCAAAGAGGGGCAGGGAGGAATGACTGCGTATGAGAATATCCTAAGCAAGGAAGATCTCGAAATTGCGCGTAAACAACTCAATCAGGAACTCCTCGCAATGGCCAATCAGCTTGTGGATGAGAATCGCATGCTCTTCAATTCCACTCATGCAGATCGTATGCTCGAGCGCCTCTACTATGACGAGTTCACACTTGCAACGTACTCCGGGTTCATCTTGCCCACACAGTTCGTTGGTGAGAAGGTCACATCCATTCCCATTGAAGGATCAGTGGAGTACACCGTCTTCGCTTACGATAAACAGGCGGCGCTCAATATGTTAGTTGCGCAGCTGAAGGGGCATGTCGAAGAAGGGAAGCAACTTATCGTTGAATCTATCAAGCTCGACCAACTCGTCCATCATGTCATCGACTATGCGGATGATCTGAAGTGGATCAAACTCACAGTGGATCTCACGGCGCGCGAGCGGTTCATCCTTGAACCGCTCTCACCTACAGGGGCGAAATTCGGCAAGCAGGTGCGTGAGCAGGTGGCGGGTATCCCACGGGAGGATGCGTTGCGCATCATCAAGAATCTTCCCGAAGTCGATAATGTCGAGATTTCTGTTTGGCCACCCTGGAGTCCGACCTTACCTGTTATTCCTTCCCATATCCAAATCTAATCGATGGATGAGCGATCCTCATGATTCCTGACCGCATTCACCTACGCATTGCCGGCCTGAGTATCCTTCCCATTGTGCTGA
>JAQTSD010000033.1 GCA_028711445.1 Candidatus Peribacteraceae bacterium | reverse complement strand
AATCGCGGCGAATTGGCAGCTCTACGTAGTGCACAGGGTGTGGAGTCTACGAGCTCTCAGAGCAGTTCGGCGAACTATTCGTCACGCTCTTCCTCTTCTCGATCCTCTGCGCGCTCCTCTTCGTCTCGTTCCTCTGCGTCTGCGATCTACGATCCGGATCCCGATCAGAGCGTTCGGCCGAATCTTCTTCTGCTCGGGACAACCTCTTCCATCGTCGGTGCTGCGCGTGTGTTCAGCAACTCGGAGCCCATTGATGTCACGGATATCAGTATTATCTTGAGTAGTGCCGTTACGTCGGTCGATTCTTTCTTGCTCTACGATCATGACACCAAGTACATTGGAAGAGCGTATCGTGACGATACTGTGAATAATCGCACGTTCACCTTTCGCGTTCCCAGTGGAGTGATCACGCTGCCGTATCGGGAGGACTATGCGTTTTATGCGCGTCCTGTTCTCAAGGCCTACACGAACGGTGGGGTGAGTGGAGAGTCGGTTCTCCTTCAGGCGATTCGAGTGCAGGGGAACGGAGAATGGAGTCAGACGACCTATACGAAGGATTCCGCGGAGCCGTTCTCGACATCGCGCACGGCACGGTCGATCATTACCGGCATCAGTAACGTGGGGCCACTGACAGATACGCTCGTTGCGGGTACGAACATTCCCATTACAACATTTCGCTTTGCAGGGATGACTGGCGACGGCACGGCGAGTCTGGCTGTTACAGAGATACGATTCCAAGTGGAAACGAGCGGGGGCGTCACGGTGTCCCATGTAACGCTCGGCGCCGATTCTACGAGCGATCGTACGGATTGTACGGTGAATTCCAGTGTCGTTACCTGCTTGGCCATCCCTTCGCAGCTGGGATCGCTACGCAGCTCGGATCGTATGCTCACTCTCTATGGGGACGTCACGATTCCAGCTAACGCGCAGGAAGCACATTTGCGTATCACTATTAATCGTCCGGGAACCGCCACATCTGCGGGGGATCTCACGTGGACGGACGGGTCCACGACTTTCCAGTGGATACCGTTCAATACACCAGTCGTTGCAGGGACGAATTATAAGCTATGAGTTTCTTGCCCACCTTTTTCGTAACCGCAAAAGGTAGCGCCCCGCCCGTACCGAACGTCGGCACGTTCGGGCGGGCAAAAAAGTCTCGGCGCTGATGCTCGCTGCCTGTATGACATCGGCTCGCAGGGCGCCGAGGATTTGAATCAAGAGAATGATACGGGGTCTCCCCTTCACCTCCTCCTTCGTCAGGCTCAGGACAGGCAGTGGCGCGCCATCTCACCCAGAAAGTTTCTAAAGCAATTTCAGCGGTGCGATCGAGAGCACGAAGCTCTTCCTCTGCCCGGCATCAAATCGGATATCCACGATGTCTCCGCGACGCGTGACGATCGTGCCAGTACCGAAGGCGGGATGTTCCACGCGCGTGCCTTCCGCAAAGGACTCCTGATTAAAATCATTCGATAGATTAAGGTCTTGGTTGAACTCAACCCGCAGATCACCGGAACCATGAATATCGGGAGAAGATTTCCCGCGTAACGCTTGCTGTCGCCCTTTCTCGGATACCCACCCGAAAACACTCAAGATGTCGTCGCTGCGTCGTTCGAGGCATTCTTCAGGAAGGTCGTCGAGAAAGCGACTCGGACTGTTTTCCTTGGTCTCACCCCATAACATACGTCGACGTGCGAAGAAAATAGTAAGGTGCGTCTTCGCGCGCGTCATGCCGACATACATGAGTCTGCGCTCCTCCTCGAGCTGCTCGCGATCGAACGAACTACTCGCGTGCGGGAAAATGCCTTCCTCGCAGCCGGCGATCATGACGTGCTCGAACTCAAGCCCTTTACAGAGGTGAAGCGTCATGAGCGTCAGTGCGTCATCGCGGACGTCCTGCAGCTTATCCACCTCCGAAACGAGACTGGCTTCCTCGAGGAAGCTCAGAAGCGACGTAGAAGGGTCCAGTGTGTCGTACTTGTGCATGACCGAGAGGAGTTCTTGCACGTTTTCCCAACGCTCCTCACCCTCTTCGGTTCCATCACGCAGCCACGGCTCCATCCCGGTGGCAGTGAGCAGGTGGTGAGTGAGAGTGCTCACTGTCTCTGTCTCTGCATGTTTGCGGAGTTCCTTGATGCAGCTGACGAACGTCACGATGCGTCGCTGCACAGCTTCGCCGAGATCCTCGATGTCGCTGCAGTTTGTGAGGCATTCCCAGATGGTTCTTCCTGTCTTTTGGCTCTCGGTCTGCAGGCGTGCGAGCGTCGTCTGCCCCAGTTTGCGGGCAGGAACGTTGATGATGCGCAGGAGCGAGAGGGTATCGAACGGGTTCAGGATAACAGCGAGGTATGCGAGAACGTCTTTCACTTCCCGGCGTGCGTAGAATTTCACGCCGCCGACGATACGGTAGGGGATGCCCGCGCGCATGCATGCCTCCTCAAAGAGGCGCGACTGTGCGTTTGTGCGATAGAGGATCACCTGATCGTTGAAGGGAACACTTTCGGTGCGCAACTGTTCGGCTGCCCGGATGGCTTCCTCCGCCTCCTTGCGCTCGTCCGCCACCTCGTGAACGACGATCTTCGGGCCTTCCGTGCGCTGCGTCCACATGGTCTTCTCTGGTCGGTTCGGATTCGCCGCGATTACGCGGTCGGCAGATGAGAGGATCGGTTGCGTGGAACGGTAGTTCTGTTCGAGTTTGATCCGGACGGCGTCGGGGTAGTCCTTCTCGAATTCGAGGATATTCCGTACGTCCGCGCCGCGGAATGCGTAGATCGATTGGTCGGGGTCGCCGATGACGCACAGGTTGCGGTACTTCTGTGCGAGCAGTGTGATGAAAAGATACTGAGCATGGTTCGTGTCCTGGTACTCGTCCACGTGTAGGTGCTGCCAGGTCTCCTGGTAACGATCGAGTACCTCCGGAACTTCGTGGAAGAGGCGCACAGTCTCGAGGATGAGATCATCGAAATCGAGTGCGTTCGCCTCTTTTAGGAGTATCTGGTAACGCTGGTACCCTTGGATGATGCGGCGCATCCGCTCGGTGGTCGCCTCGTTCATCGCTTCGCGCGGACTCACTGCTTCACTCTTGAAACGTCCGATGTACGCGAGCGCGGCGCGTGGCTTGAGTTCCTTCTCATCGATACTCGCCTCCTTGAGGACTTGTTTCATCAGCTTCTCCTGGTCGTCCGCATCATAGATGACGAAGGAGCGGTCGCGGCCGAGCTTCTCGATGTCGCGGCGCAGGATGCGTGCGCAGACGGAGTGGAATGTACCCATGACCGGCAATCGTCCGGTCTTCGACCCCCATTCTTCGATGGTTTCGCCCTGCGTGATGGAGAGGAGACGACGGATGCGGTCTTTCATCTCATTGGCTGCTTTGTTGGTGAATGTCACGGCGAGGATCTGCCAAGGCGGCACACCTGCGTGCATGAGTTTGGCGATGCGGTGAGTGATGGCGCGTGTCTTTCCCGAGCCGGCTCCTGCGAGGATGAGCAGTGGTCCCTTGGAATGTTTCACCGCTTCGCGCTGCGGAGCATTGAGGGGGCCGAAGATGGGATCAGCATTCTTCCCGGTGCGCGATGGGTGGACGGTTGCCTTCACTCAGGCATCTTATCAGAACCATTTGCTTTGCCATTGGAATAAACACCGACTTGTAAGGGTTTTTTGCTGAGGGTCTTTACAAGTTGTGTTCGTAGATACTCATGTAAGAAATCTTGTCTCCTTTGTGCGAGCTTTGTCTCTACCTCAATAGCCAGTGAAACGTGCCAAAGGGTATCAACAAGAGTGAGGACAGTTCTGCCGTTCAGTTGTTTCTCAGTGATCCTGATGCCATCACCCTCTCCTTTGGGGCGTTCGAGAGGATCATGCTCTACGGGTATCGTGGGTTCCGGAACTACTCCGATGCCGTCGCTCTCGCCGTCGGGGCGTTCGGGCAGGTCACCTTCGATGAGTGTGCTCATGGGGAATGGGGGGAAGGGGATAGGGAGGAAAGAAACAAAAAGAACCCCGCTTCTCTTATGCGGGGTGCAAATACATACATCAGCACGCCCGCTACCTATTCTTGGTATTGAAGTACTTCGGGGCCGGCATGGTTGCGGGTCGATGCATGACAAAGATCAGGGTACGCTATTCACAATCTCTGTCAATGATCCTCTTTTTTTGAGTCTGGGAGCAGTTAAAAGGGGTATCACCCCCTTTCGTATTGTGTTGAGTCACCTGTTTCGATTACGAAAAAGGTGGCGCCAAAAAGCTTCCGGAGTTTGCGGCGCTTTCTCCGGGTGCCCTCCTCGTCGCGTCGTACTACGGCGTCTCGCAGGGTACCGGGAAATCTCTGCCCTTTTTTCAGAGCAATCCCAGCGTCTTGCGTAGCGCGTTCTCGGCTTGCATCTGATTTGCGCGAATGCGCTCACGGCCTTGGAAGTAGGGGAAGGTGGCCTGTTGTATCACTGCCCCCTGTGCGTCGATGAGTTCCGCAGAAAGTGCATCCGGCCCCCGGCCGTTCTCGTGAATCCGAAAGACAGTCCACGTGCCTCCGTAGTTGGGTTCCGCGAAGGCGAATCGGCCGAGGTCGGTTTTCATTTGGAATTCCATAGGATGAGGGGGGAAATACAAAAACCCCCGCTTGCGCGAGGTGAGAATGCATCAACACACTCGCGCTATCCGCGGGGGACGACGACGAGAACGAGACCGACGGTCACGGTGCCGTATGGCTGCATGACAAGCTCAGGATACGCCGCTGCGAGATTTTCTGTCAATTTGCCCGCGTCCTCTTTACCTCTTCACGTGTGATTTTTGGCTTTGGATGGACGAAATCCAGCACTTGCTCCTGCTGGAGAGCCAAGTCGGATGTGAGTAGCTTTTCCTGCGCGGTATTGAAGGAGAGGTTGCGAATCTTCGTTTTCTTGATGGCCGCCTCCTTCGCGAGATCCGGATCGGCTTGTCGGACCTTTGCGATGGTTTCGAGGCCGTGCTGGATGAGCAGTAAGTCATGTGCGTTGCGGGCGGAGATGTGGAAGTCGAAGTGCGCGAGCAGGTCGACGATATTTTCGCGCTGTTGCGGGTCCATCTCTTTCGCAAACTCGTAGCGTGAGATTTTCTTCAGGCTTGCGAGGATCGGCTCGAGCGCCTCCGGCGGGATGACGTAGAACGTGAATCCGTCTTCGTAGTAGGATGTCTTCTTCAGTTCCTTCATCGCATCCGTCGGTACGACGAGGAAGATCGTTGGATAGATCTTCTCTTTGCCTTTCACTTTCTTCGCCGTCGACTTCACCTGATCGGCGATGTAGGTTTGCAAGCTCGAGGATTTGGAAACCTTTGCATCGAATATGACGTACTGATCGAGGAAATCGATGAGAAAATCCGGTTTCAAGGTGCCATGGAACTCCTCCGGCAGATTGGTATTGTCATAAGAGGTGAATGCGTATTGCTGCTTCTTACAGAGGTCCGTGAGTGCCGCGACGACTGCACGCTCATGGTCGTTCCAGAGGCGATCGCGCTCCTCTAGTTCATGTTGCTGGCGCTCTTCGTCTTCGTGGCGGATGCGCTTGCGTTCGTCATCGAGTGCGTGCTCCGCACTCTCCAGCTTCTTGATCATCTCCTCGTGTCGCCGCTCGCGGGCATCACGCTCTGCTTCGAACTTCGCGATGCGTTCCTGCAGTGAGTCTCGTTCGCGGGTCACCGCTTTGTGATCAGACTCAAGCTTTTGATGGGTTACCCAGAGTTGCTTGGCTTCCCCCTCTTTCTTCGATCGTTCTTTATTGATGTCTGTGATTGTGTTCTTCAATTCTCCGATTTCCTCCATCTTCCGCTCGAGTTCCGCCTTCAGTGCCGGATCGGCATTGGAACGGAAGGTACGCCCCGCCCAGATATTGAAAACCACTGCGGCTAAAATCACACCGAGGAAGATGTAGAGGGCAATCATGTCGCCATCCTAGCACAGGGTGAACGTCTATCCACTCAATCTGGCTACCGCCCGATTGACCGAGGGGTACGGAATAGAGGCTAAAAATGGCTAAATGCTTGATTTTTCTGTAGCGATGGCTACACTGCACATCCGTCCCCGCTCACCGGATGCTCATCGAAGCGCCGGAGGGCGTGGCGGTGATCGATTTTACCTGCGTTCCCACTGTGTACCATGGCACTCCAGCGCCCTGCAAAGAAGAAGCTTATCACCAAGCATCGCACACATGAGAAGGATACGGGTTCACCGCAGGTGCAGGTTGCCATCCTCACCAAGGAAATCCAGCTCCTCACCAAGCACCTTCAAGAACACAAGAAAGATCAGTCCGCTCGTCGGGGGTTGCTCGGCAAGGTCGCGCACCGCCGCAAGCTCCTCAATTATCTTCGCATGAACAAGCCGGAGGAATACCAAGAGGTGATCGAGACGCATAAGATGAAGAAATAAGGCATGGAAGGAAACCTTGATAGTTTCCTCCCATGGATTCCTCTTTCCCTTCAAGAAGGCTCGGCAGCTCTGGGAGCCCATGAAACTCACGCTTTGCGCACTTTTTGAGCGTTCGCGCGAGGCGGTGCCCGTGCGAACGCATAGCCGGTGTTGTATGTGATTGACATTTAATTAAAAACGTTTCATTTTGTTTCTGTGATCGAATTTGCGGATGCGCAGAGGCACAGGGAACTTCGCCAACCCTTCATCGATGCTCTCGATCTGGGTTGGGCGCGCCCGTTCATCGAGAGGGTGTTGTACGTTCACAAAAGCGATGATGCAAAGAGCACACTCATGTCCACGCATTTCAAAAAAAAGTCTTTTCGAGGAAGGCCGGGTGGGCAGTCGACGATCAGGGTGTACAAGAGCTCCTTTCACCATCCTTCCATCCGTCGAATGGAAGATCTCCTCTCGGAGATCCGCGATCACGAAGGAAAACATGCGCAGTTGATCTATGATCGTCCGGAATTGTTCGCGGTGGATTTGAGTCGAAGAATGCGAAAGATCCGGAAGATCATCGAAGAACTCATTTGTCATTGCTGTGTATTTCGGCGGTTTGCGACCGGCCGAGTCGATCTTTCGCGCAAGCATATCCATTTCCTCCTCGAGCATATGGATCATTATCGGCAAGCCTTCGATGAGCTCTTGGAAAAGCCGAAATATCACAAGCATATGTGCTCACCTCTGGTAAGAAAGATGCAGGATGAATATTGGGCCGTTCGGAGGGGTTAGATTTTGACAGGCGTTGAACGTATAGTGGGTTGTATGCCGGCTTCACGTGAACACCTTCATGCTCTCTACAAGCTCTTCGCCTCCGTGAAGACGGAGAAGGAGGCGCGCAGTTTGTTGGAGGATATTCTCACGCCGCAGGAGCTCGATGCGGTGGCCGAGCGCTGGCAGCTCATCCGTGCGCTCGCTTCGGGCAAGTCCCAGCGCACGATCGCGCGCGAGCTCAAGCTCTCCATCAGCAAGATCACGCGGGGGTCAAGGATGCTCAAGTACGGGAGCGGCGGATTCCAGCATTTCTTGCAGAAATTGAAGAAGTAAGGAGTTTCTGTGATTTTTCAAAAATCCCCTTGCTTCATCGTAGCGGAGTAGTGTACCGTTGTAACGGTACATGAGTTTATCTGAGCTTCCATTATCAACGGCGCAGCGGGAAGTGGATGATCAGGCGTCCAAAAGCGCGGCAAGTACCGTTGCCCCCGTGAGGCCGCTCGCGAAGAAGGCGGAAGAGGTGCGAACCTCTCTAGAGGGGGCGATCGGAGAAGAGCTCATCTCAGAACAGTCGAAGCCAACATCGGGTACCGGCTGGTGGGGCTGCGGCGGCTAAAGCGAAGCGTCCTGCAGATGGATAGACGTCTCCAGAGCGCTTGACTCCTTTTATTTGAGGATCCCTCCTTCTTATGCATCTGCGATATTCCTCACCATCGGCATCGCTCGACGAAGTCATTCACGGGACTGGTCCGCTCGTCATGATCCGGCGGGAAGCTGAGGAGGCGGTACAGGTGTTCTCCGGGGTGCAACGGCATTGCCGTTCGCTTGTGGAGATTTCTGGCGACAATGGAGTGAATACCGTCTGCGCGATTCCATTTTCCCAGATTCGTGAGCGGGGGTACGAGGCACGCTCAGAAGATGAGCCCATACGCTGCATCGATTGTGCGTTGCAGACGAGGGTGCAATTGGAGGAGTTGCTCACGTCTCTTCCGCATGAGGGCATTCATTTGGAGAATGGCATTCAATTCGACATGAGCCCTGAGGAGTACGCAGCAGTCATCCGGCGTGTCATTGATGAAGAGATCGGACGGGGGCAGGGTGCGAACTTCGTTGTGGCCAATACGGGGCGGGGGACGGTTGTGGAGATGTCCAGAGCGAAGGCATTGAACATCTATCGGTCGCTTCTGCAGGCGGAGCACGGAAGCTACATGACGTTCCTATTCTATGATGGGCAGAAGTATCTCATCGGAGCGTCGCCGGAGAGACATCTCATGGTGCAACAAGGCACGGTCATGATGAATCCGATCAGCGGGACCTTTCGGAAACAGCCGGATCAGCCCGTTTCGAAGGCGGATCTCCTGAAATTTCTTCGGGATGACAAGGAGATCCTCGAGCTCACCATGGTGCTCGACGAAGAGCTGAAGATGATGTCACAGATGTGCGGGCGTGGCGGGATGGTCATTGGTCCATTCCTCAAGAACATGTCGCAGCTTGTGCATACAGAATATCTCCTTCGCGGTCACAGTGATCTGCCCGTCACCGATCTTCTGCGTATGTCTCTGTATGCGCCGACCGTCACAGGGAGTCCTGTGGGGAATGCATGCAGGATTCTTGGCAAGTATGAATCAGGTTCTCGCGGCTACTATGCCGCTGCACTCGCCCTATTCGGTCGTGATATGAATGGCGTGCAGATCCTCGATAGTGCCATCACGATTCGCACAGCGGAGATTGAGAACGACGGCACATTCTCTCTCCGTGCGGGCGCTACCCTTGTTCGGGATTCAGACCCGGAGAACGAAGTCCGTGAGACACAGGCGAAGCTCAAAGCGCTCATACAGTGCATCCTCTGTCCGGCGGCCCGGAGGAGCCCCGTTCCTGCTGACGGCGTTCTTCTTGCGGATGAGGAAATCCTCCGGGGCCTTGCGGAGCGCAATGGTCATCTCTCCCGCTACTTCCTTGACGATCAGGAGAGGGTCGACAATACGCTCGAGGCCGTCCGGGGAAAGAAGATTACCATCATCGACAATGAAGATGATTTCTGTCACACGCTCAAGCATATGATGACAAGCATGGGCGCGGTTGTTCGTGTGGTGAGTTACCGGGAGTACGATTGTGCATCGGACAGTGCGGATCTTGTCGTGGTCGGACCCGGCCCCGGAGATCCCAATGACGAAGATGATCCGAAGATACAACAACTTCTTCGCATCATGCGGGGGCTTCGTGGATCGAAAAAAAAGTTCCTCGCTGTCTGCCTCGGGCATCAGATCCTGAGCAGAGAGTTGGGGATGGAGGTCGTGTGTCAAGAGGTGCCGTCGCAAGGAGTCCAGGAGGAGATCGATCTCTATGGCGAGAGACAGCGTGTCGGCTTCTACAATACGTTTTCTGCCCGACGGAAGGAGAAGATCCCCGGCATTCGGATGTCCTACGACAAGGATTCGGGTCGTGTCCATGCTGTGCGTGCGGATCAGTTCGCGAGTTTCCAGTTCCATCCGGAGTCCGTACTGACGGAGAACGGTTTTCGGATTCTCAAGGAGACGCTTACGCATCTTCTTGCGGATGGCGAAGCATCCAAAACGTGAGGACATTTTCTTTCCATTTCCGGCTGTTTGGCGTATTGTTTATGCAGTTCTTTCCAGTGCCGATCAGTCCTCACTCACTGGGTTTACATTGAAGCTCCGCCCTTCGTGGTTCGACAGGCTTACCACGACACAGCTCACCATGACATCCGGGTCTTCCATGTGAATCCACAGAAGTGAGAGAACTCTTCTTCAGGTGCTGGGAAAGGACGCTTTCATCCTTTCCCACTTCTTCATATGTCCAGCGAAGTCGCGGCGATCAGGCCGCAAAAAGAATTTACCCTTCTCCTCGGCGACAAACCCCTCGTTATTCGTACGGGTAGCTGGGCCTCTCAGGCAAATGCCACAGTGCTCTGCCAGATGGGCGGGACTGTTTGCATGTCTAACCTCACCATGAGCTCCGAGCCGCGTGTAGGTGTGGATTTCCTGCCGTTGCAGGTGGTCTATCAGGAGAAGTTCTACGCAGGCGGGCGGATCGCCGGTAGCCGGTTCCGCAAGCGCGAAGGTCGTCCGGCCGATGCGTACGTGCTCCTCGCACGCGTTATCGACAGAGGGCTGCGACCCATGTTCTGTAAGTATATCCGTAATGACATTCAGGTCTTCTGCACAGTTCTTTCTTATGATGACGAGAACGAGCACGACATTGCTGCGGCGAATGCGGCGAATCTTGCCACTGCACTCTCCGATTGCCCGGCAGACGGCCCACTCGGGACTGTGCGCGTGGGACTGATAGGTGGCGAGCTCGTCCTCAATCCTACACGTGAAGCACGAGCCAAGAGCGACCTCGATATGTTTGTCACAGCATCACTCGATCGTGTAGTGATGATCGAAGCGGGTGCAAATCAGGTGCCTGAGGAGCAGGTATTGAAGGCTATCGAGTTCGGCAAAAAATGGGCGCAGAAGATTGCGCGGTTCTTCGCGGATATCCAGCGTGACATCGGCAAGAAGAAGTCCCCCGCGCCTGTGGCTTACAAGCATGAGGAAGCCGAGGCACTTCTAAAGGCGTGGGTACTGCCTACCGT
>JAQTSD010000032.1 GCA_028711445.1 Candidatus Peribacteraceae bacterium | reverse complement strand
TACGAAATACCCAAAAACCGCCCTCCGCAAACGTGCTTTTTGTCTCTATACTTCTCTCGCATGCCACTTAAGCTTCAGTACCCAGCCCCACAAAACGGAGCATAAGAAAGTGCATCGCTCGTACTTCGTTCGGTCTTTTCTTCTCACGATCTCTAAGCCGCCTTAGCTCAGTGGTAGAGCAACTCACTTGTAATGAGTAGGTCCGGGGTTCAAATCCCCGAGGCGGCTCCATCCAGTCGAAATATGAAGGTTGCCTTCCTCGATCGAGACGGCACATTGATCTACGAGCCTCTACACGGCCTCGTAAAGCCTGAGGACTTTCGTATCCTTCCAGGCGTCCTAGAAACACTCAAAGCTCTTCAAGAGCACGACTACCATCTCGTCATGGTGACCAATCAGGATTTTTCCAGGGGGCCGCGTGCGTATTTTCTCGATACGCAGGAATTGCTCCTGAAGACGCTGAAAAGCTACAGCATTGTCTTCGACGAAATCTTCCTCTGTCCGCACTCTCCCGAGGATAGCTGCGAATGCCGCAAGCCGAAACCGGGAATGGTGGATACTTTTCTGAAAACACATACCATCGATGCGTCTGCATCTTTTGTCGTCGGAGACCGCGAAGAAGCGGATGGCGGGCTCGCAAAGAATATCGGCGTGCGCTACATCAAGAAAGACACAAACAACCGATTCCCCACGCTCGAGCATCTCATCATGCATACATGAGCGGTCTCTCTGAATATATCCACCATTTACCAAATAGAGTGAGACTTTTAATTGTAAAGAGGCCGTAACAATGACTATTGACAAATAAAATAAGTAGCGGATAATTTCCATAAATTCTTCGTTTTTCCCCTCATGGCTACCGTCCTTGAGGAACCACTGGAGAAGACCTCACCCGCCGAGAGACAGGAGGGAGATGTACTCACTCGACTGGAGGAACTCAGAAGCACCCTTTCATCCGAAAGGATGCAGGAGTTGTTTGACGAAGCTTGCAGATGCCTCACTACCGCGTTCGCGCATGCCGACAATCGTCACTCTCCCCCTTCCGATGAAACTGTAAACGAGGCGCTCATAATTTTTGCAGAGCGTATCGCTGAGAGGTACCGGAAGACGGACGATTTTCATGGAGAACGATATGAAGAGCAGGAATTCTTCCGACACGCCTATCGTATGGCTGCCGATACGATCGCAAAGCTGCTTAAACCTAGTACGCACGATGAAAACGTAGAGGGTGCCTATACGGCAGAACGATGCTCAAGAGCATTAGGGCTCCTTGGACAACGGCTGAGAGACAGTTTTCTCGAGTCTGTAGCCTTTGAATCACATGACGAAGCAATAGATAGGAGAATTCGTACCTCACAGAGAAATCTCCAAAAACTGGTGGCAGAGTGTTTCGAACTCGATGCACAGATCCTCTACCTTTTAGACTGTGCCCGCATGCATGTGGACCACATTCTCTCGCATCAATGCGAGAGTCAGCAACTTGCCCATGAACAATGGGGTGCGTGGGAGAATTTGTATCAAGCAGATATGTTCATCGCCCAATGTGAGCACGCACAGCAAGAAGATGCTCGTGCCCTGCGATATCGTTATCATGAAGCAGTGAAATATGTCCGCACATATCTTGGAGGAGGCCCACGGGCGAGAGCAGCCTGAGAGAGACTGAGAATGAGTTAGGAAGTTGCTTCCATGGCATTTTATTCAAAGTGTTTTTCCCTTGCTCACACGGAAAAGTCGCAGGAAAATAGGGCTTCCTGCTCCTTCGGTGACCGCCCAACCCATTCTGCCTACATTTGAACTCGTTGCCAGGAATTGGATAATCGCGCTCATGTGTATGCAGAATGGGTTGGGAGGAACGTCCGGGCATCACTGGAACGCCGAGTGGGTAACGCCCATCCGCCCGCCACATATCCGGTAAAGGCGGGTGCGGAATAGTGCCACAGAGACGAGCCCCTGCGCCCTCACGTGGTACAGAGGAGTGAAACGCCTCGGGAACCGAGGACGCGTACCATCGCGGTACGCGGCGGCAAACTCTCGGTGATGCAAGGAGGATTTGGGTCGTCGGATCCCGCAGTGGTTCCGCTGCACCGACCACCCCTCCGCTCGAGACCGTGGGCAACCGCGGCCCTAGAGAGATGGTCACCTTCGGCCCCGCAAGGGTAACCGAAACAGAACCCGGCGTACGGGGGAGCAGGTACAAAGCAGGACATTGCCCACATTTTAAGAGCTTGCGGGGCTTGGAACCCCGCTTTTCTTCGTGCCCATCGGCAACCGCACAGTGAACGCGCTGCCTTTGTTCTCCATGCTTTTGAAGCTGATCTTGCCTCCAAGAATATCCACAATCATATGAGAGATGAAGAGCCCAAGACCGTTGCCATCCGTATCGACGGTAGTTGCATTTCGTGCACGGAACAACCGCTCGAAAATACGGTGCTGTTCGGGCGTCGGGATCCCGATGCCACGGTCAGTTACCTCGATTTCGACCCAGCCGTTGCGTACGCGTACTTTTACATTCACCTGTCCGTTCGGATGTGAATATTTCACCGCATTGCTGAAGAGGTTCTGGAGCACAATGTGTACCAGGATCGCATCAGTCATGATCATGACGGGCTTCGTTGGAATATCAATAGCGCAGGAGATCTTCGCATCCTTGCCAAGGGCACGCAATTCCTCAGCGATATTTGTGAGAAGCGCAGTGATATTCACCTTCTTGAGTTTGGGTGTAATGGATCCACCTTCGAGACGCGCTGCATGAAGAAGAGCCTCTACAAGATCGGCCATCCGGGTGGCAGCTGTTTGCATTTCAACAATTGATTCACGCTGCACCTGTGTGAGATTCTTGTTCTTTCCGTCCGAAAGCAGTTCGATGTACCATCGAAGCGTTGAGATAGGTGTACGCAATTGATGACTGGCAAGCGAAATAAATTCCGACTTGATGTAATCGATGCGCCGATCGTCCGTCATATCCTGGAACACGAGTACTGCGCCGAGGAGCTTGCGACCAACGAGAAGTGGCGTGACAGCGACGTTTACCGGCAGGAGACCACGATCAGCCCGCACGATGTTCATATGCATATTCGTTGCCGCCCGTATTGGTTCGCGCTTCTCCAGAGCCTGCATTACCGGATGCTTCTTTGCAGGACATGGTTTGCGATGGATGCAGAAAGAGATCGCCTGTGAAACGGATTCCCCGAGAATCATTTCGCGCTCGACTCCGAGCAAACGCTCTACGGACGGATTGATATCGAGAATCTTCCCTCGCCGATCCACAGCAACAACCCCGTGCTCGATGGACTCGAGAATAGCGCGATCTTTCACATACTGTTCACGTAGTTCCGCTGTGCGTTTTGTCACTTCGTCCTCAAGATGGTCATAAGTCATCTTTAGACGTGCCGCAAGATCCTCAACAACGCGATCCAGCACCTCGACTTCGTCTCCGGATCGGACGGAAGAGCGAAAACTCCAATTCCCTGGCCGTAAGAGAGAGACACGACCACTCAAACGAATGAGGGGTTGTGTGAGTCGCAAAGCGAGCAAGCGCGTTACAAAGACGGCCAGCATGGTGAGGAGCGCCCCTGCTACCCCCATCGATACTGCGAGTGTCGTGACACTGCGTAGAGCCTCGGTTCGATCTACTTTCACTTCGAGCCCCCATCCGAGCACGGGGATGAGCCGATAGGCGCTGAACACTTTTTTCCCCGCATAGTCCTCTGCGGACCGTATCCCCGTCTCCCCTTTGAGCGCCTGTGCAAGCGGGAGGTCAAATGCGTACTGATCGTCAAGAGACCCCAAAAGGATGATCCTCCGATCCGCAGCTGAATAGCGATGATGGAGCAGGATAATGGCATTGTTCTTTTCCATGGCAAGTAGGATCTCCCCCGTCTCACCAAGAGAGGTTGCAGAGAGAAGCGGCTGCAGCAAGGACACAACATCGAACTCGATACCGACCGCTCCGACATTCTTGCCATCGTCAGAGCGAATAGGGGCAAAGACGCGGTACGCCTTCCACCCCTCATCTCCGGTGATCGGTTGCAGGATGGTCGCCTGGGTAGCATCGAAGGGGGCCTCCATCGACGTCCCCACGCTTCCACGGAGCGTTCCCGTGCGATCAAATACGGCAATCGCCTGCGCAGGCATGTGTTCATCTCTCATGTTAATGAGCATCGCTTCCAATGTTCCCTGCAGTTCTCCTCCTTGCGCGATGCGTACGAGCTCCGAACGGGATCCGAGGAGCGCTGCCTCTTCCCGCGCACTCTGCAATGCCTGTTCAAGAAGCGTCTCTCGTGCAAAAAGAATGCCCGAGAGCTGCGCGAGGACCCGCTGCTGAAGCGCTGACCGCGCCATGACGAACGAGAGGAGCGTCAGAACGATGACAATGCCCGTCGCAAAGAGCGTATCTTGACGCATGAGGCGAGTGCGGATGGAAGTCCGCACTGCGGGGGCCTTTGGAATGCGGGGGTTCCTTACGGTCATGAAGTTGGTTTTATCGCTCTATTATACCAAAAGAATGCAGTTTTGTCGATGATGAATCCACGGAAGATTCCCCCGCTTCCACTACAAAGAAAGCCCCGGCGGACCGGGGCTTTCTTGAAGACTCGCTAAAACCACTTATCGTGTCACCGAGATCGTGGCACCGAGCTCCGCGCCCGGTGATGCAACGGTTACACGACCATTTACATCCTTTGCAATGGTGTAGCCCGCTGTATTCGCATCCGTCTCCTGCGGATCCACAGGGATGCTCACGAGGTAAGAGCCAGTGAGAGCATGCAGACGCACGAGACTTGCGCAGTCCGCCGTCTCTGTGGAGCGGCAAATCTCTGTCGCTGTCGTGGTGATGTTGCCCGGCAATGTTCCATTGTGATCGATCGCATACTGATAGACCGCATTGAGAATGGTATTCACGTCGCTGCGACGCTGTGCATTGCGCGCATCGCCCAACTGCTTGGTTGGGTTGATCGCCACGATGACGATGGAAGCCAGGATCGCGATGATCCCGATGACGAGGAGGAGCTCAATGAGCGTAAATCCTCCTTTCGAAAGGAAACGAGTTTTCATAGAGAGAAATGGGGAAGAAAGTAGGCGAGATCCCCAAGGGGATTCTCGTTCAAGGGGTGAGTGTAACAAATTTTGTGTTCAATGCTGATCTTTGAATTGACGGATATTTTATTTATTGGATATTGGACATTCTCTCTAGAAACATGCAAGGGTAATGGTGGCGTCTGCACAGATGTCATTCGTACAAACATTCCAACGATACACTCCTGCTTCGCATAGTGGCGCCGGGCACCCACACTGGCCACCTGTTGGTTCATCAGACGGAAAGAGGGAGGCTGTCAGATCGAACGTACGAGTAAAAGAGATGGGAGATGGAAGGGGAATGGTGCGCGTGAGTTGAAAGGAGACTTCGATACTCTGTCTACTCAAGGAAACAGATGTATTGCGTACGACCAATGCTGATGCAACGGACTTTGACGAAGTGAGTTGCTGAAGTGTCTCTCGCTGCACAACCATGATTGCCCCACTCTGGGATGCGATGATCGTAGGGTTCTGAGTTTCATCTGCCATTTGCAAGGCAAGTATTGATCCGGTATGGCCGAGTGTTGGATCGAGAATCCTTTCCGCGCTATGTACTCGCCGCAAAAGGAGTTGAAGCAACTGTGCCCCCTCCTGATCCACAGCAGATACCACTTGCTGCCGAAGTCGCTGCTCATTGGAGAACGCGATGACAGAGATGATGACGCCTGCGCATATACCGAAAAACCCGAGGAACAGGAGAATTTCCACGAGAGTCGTTCCTGGCCGACGATGGGAAAATGGCCACATCAGTCGTATGTACAGGAAGTGAACATTTTCACCTCTTGCCACGAATACACAAGTACGGATGGGAGCAGCCGCTGCAAAACAATTTCAAGGCGCCGTGTGGAAGCCCCGCTCGTTCCTTCGATACACACCGTACGATTTTCGTTCCCGGCCCCACCCACTCGCAAAATCGCACACGTTCCATCGAAGTTGGTGATAGATTCCAGTCCGGCATAGGTGTTGTCCTCGTAAAGCTGTAAGAGAGCGTGTTCCGCACAAGATTGCGCAAGCATGAGGGCTTTTGATGACTGCTGCATAATTTGACTATTTGCAATCGCCAACCATCCAAGCATGAGCATCGTCGCCGTGATGGCAACTGCGATCACCCCCGCAAAGAGAACACTCAAGAGAAACACATAGCCACATCTGATACCACTGTACTCCGCATTCGCGGGGCCATGCGGTATAAGAGGAGGAAAAGGTTGTTTCCACGAGTTCATCACCTTGCCAATGTTAGCCGGAAGAATATGTGCAAACATCATGGGGCAGGTTTGTAGATGATGAATGCGTTTGTAGTTGTGAAGTATGTTCGATCACGCAGTATGTCATATTTCACTCCGCGTCCGACCCCGGTCGTCGTGCTCTTGTAGGCTGCTTCCGGCGGAAGGCCGGCAACAAACTTCCAAAGATCAACCACTTGAAACTGCTTCTCATCTTTATCCGTCGCAAGAAATGCGTAGCGACCAGTCGGATCGGTATCGAGCGCAGTGACATTCCCGCCGATATTGTGATACCACGGACCAGGTGGAGGAGATGGAACCGGATTGTCTGCGATGTCGAAAAGTACAAGCTCTTCAGTGGTATCACCGACGGAACGGCCGAGGAGTGCAGAAGTGCCAAAAGCGGCTACAGCAAGCCCATCCGGCGTATCTGTAAGATTGTAGCCAGACCCTGCAGCGACGCGCAGATCGGAAGGAGTATAAACATCTGCCACCACGAGTTCGGACACATCCTCAGAGCTTGCGATATAGGCATATCCATTATGCAGACTAATGTCGAAATATCCACCATCGTCATGCACTGAGTCTAGTAAGGTAATTTGGGTTGGGTTGGAGACGGAAAGGCTATAGAGCTGATCAACAGCCGCATCCTCTCCTGAGGTTACGAAGAGTGTGGAACCAAAAAGGGCAAGCGAACGCCCGAGACCTTCGCCAGGCAGATTGAAGCTGCCGAGAAGATCATCTGTGGAAAGCGTCTCAGGAGAGGAGATATTATATACACGAATTTCGGCGCTCGGAGATGTGGCGAGAATGTAGAGCGTCGTTCCCGCAACGACGAGCTGTTTCCCTGCCGCATCAAGTGAGAATCCATCGGCAACTCGCTGTGGCTGTGACGTATCGGTGATGTCGAACACATAAAGACCAACGCCTCCATGATCCGTCTCGCTCGTCACAAACGCATAATCGCCCTTGACGGCGATGGCATTGAATTCCAACGGGTCCTCCGAGATGAAAGAGCCGTCCAATGAAGGGGATGCCCAGTTGCCGATCTCCTTCTCTTGCCGCCAATTCGTCAACTCGACTATGAGTGAAGCTGTCCCTGTGCGCTCGACACCAAATGACCACGTTGTAACTGCAGTAACAATGGCGCGATCTGTTTCGAGACGCTCTACGGTAACAGTGGTTCGAAATCCATCCGCAGTCATCGTTCCGGATCCTGCGAATGTGAACCGACCCGTGCTGCCGATCTCCACTCCGTGAACACCGGCTGTTAGGAGGGAAAAATCTTCGTCACGAATTGCCCGCGCTCCTTCGAGGGCATTGGCAGCAATCGTAACGGCACGCATACGATCGCCACTTTGAATACCCACTCTCTGACTGTAAAGAATCCCGTATCCAACCGCCCCCGTGATGATCGCGAACACGCTGATCCCAAGAAGCACGTCGAGGAGCAGGAATCCTGGCCGGGAACGGCAACGAAGAAGCGGAAACTGCACGTTGATCACTATCCTACCCGAAGGAAGAGGAAATAGAAGAATTTGAGGAAACAGAGGATCCTTTTTCTGGATCCTCTGGTCCCTCTGAATCCTTTTTTAGATCTTCGTATCGACAATCATCCTCAGTACTGCATCGGAACAACCGTACTTTCGTGCTCCAACCGTGAAGAACGGGAAAAGGCTGCGCATGTTCCGAAGCAGTTGTGGGAACTGATCAACATAATATGTTTTCGTTCCTTCTGCAACATCGATGAGTTGCTCGCAACTGCATCCCTTCGTCTCCATAAGGGTGTACTGACTCACCTTTTTTCGAGGCCCCTCACGAAAGATTGAACTGCCTTCCGTCAATGCAAATCGGCTGAAGAGCATTGCTTCCGTCGGTACAATCTCCGGGAGTGCCGTATTTGGGCAGAGATCGTTGTCATTGGAAACACCGTCACCATCCTTATCCTCCTCGCAAGCCCCCAAACGATCTCCATGCCCCTTGTGAGCCGTCCACGCAGAGGCATCAATTGTGAGCGTATGAACATTTTTGCGATTTCCTGGGGGGTAATGACAGACGACGATTTGCTCTCCCTCTGAGCCGATGCTCGAGCTCTCGGAAGATGTAGAAGACGACAGTGAGCTGATACTCGAAGCATTCGGATCATCCGGTACGCTCGATTCACAAATATTCAAACTTGCAGGCTTTTCGAGGATGATAGAAACCGCCGCATCCTGGAAGTCCGATGTGAGCCCGAGATCCTGCAGCTCAAAGAGGGAAAGGACTTCGCGCTTTCCAAGAGAAATCTTGCGATCGGCGCTGATGTGATCGCGCATGAATCTCTTAAGCTTGCTGATGGTAAGGAATGGCTGCGTATCCGGTACATCATCGCCCGGCCTTAGAAGCTTCACACGACCGGAGCCATCATGAGAGTGTGCAATCTGCTGGAAAAGCCACCCATAGCGTCCTTCAGCCCGAACGAGGATGCGACTGCCAGCTGGAATATCTGAAAGGGTATCGTACTTCCCTCCTGCGATGCTGCGTAGCTTGAAGAGAGATCTCCACGAATTCCCACCATCGAGACTCACGCTGAAGTACACCGGAACCTGCGGGCCACGAACACCATATGTGATAGCTGTGCCCAAAACATGAAAAGATACATCTGCCGGTTCATTGAGGACGATCTCTCCGTCTTCGATGGCATACGATGCCGCACAAGGATCAGACGACGCCTGCTCACTGCTCTGGGAAGAGGCATCACTCGAGACGCTGCTCGTACTGGAAGCAGCGCTTGAGCTGCTTGCGCTAGCGGAACTGTTACTGGTCTCCGAAGACTGCTGCCAGAAAATTATGATTGCATCATCTGCTGATGTGACACGCGTCTGAAAGAGTACCGACTCGCTATTCGGTGCAACGGTCGCTTCATCTCCACTAGATCCGTCATTCACGACAGCATCAAACGGATTCTCCGTTGCATTTTGCCCTGTATCATTCTGTATGCTTGTCACTGTCGCCTTGTCGAAAGTGATTCGTGCATCGACTATCTCCTTCCCGAGGAAACTGTGCGAGCCATAAGAGAGAACGCGTACATAGCCATCTGCCCGCTGTACAGAGAGACCTGGCACATCTTCGACGAGTCCAAGATCGGCTGCCGACTGTCCGGCGATCTTCAAGGGAATCCACTGATTCTCCGCAAAATGAATGGCTTGTGGTCCGACATACACGGAACGATTGGCGTTTCCTGTTCCTTCATTCTCCACACGATTGAATTGGATCTTAAACTTCGCATCATCCGTCTCTGAACAGCTGCCGGACTTCTGCGAAAACTGCATGAGGATGACTGCATCCTGGAAATCCGCACCGTCCCCACTTAAGGTACCAAGCTCAAAGAGCGCGACGGCATCGTACTGGCCAATGGAGATCTTCCCATTCACCCCGAGGATGGGCCGCAGAAATGCTTCCACCGACTGCTGTGTGCCATACGGCGCGTAAGCTGGTGCCGGATCTCCATTCCGCAACACTTGGACATGCCCCGTTTGATCATTGGACTTGTAGGTCTTATTGAAGAGCCACGCGTATCGTCCGACAGACTTGATGGCGATGGATGTTCCTGAGGGAAGATTTTCAATGGTTTGCATTTCCCCTCCGACGATGTCCTTGCCGCCAAAGAGATCGATCCAGCTCTTGCCGGCATCGGTGCTCGCGGAAACACGCACTTTGATCGCGGGACCATTGGAGCCGAGAGTGATCGCTGAACCGAGAGCTTTGAAAGTGACATCTACCGTTCCGGTCGTTTCAACGGATCCGTCTGACCGAACAACGAACCGATCCTGACAATCGGCATCATCCGTACCGCCCGTTCCGTCCGGGTCGTCACTATCTCCCGAAATGTCATCTCCCTCTTCGATTTCAGATTCATCATCGTCTCCATCCCACTCGTTATCAGAAGGCAAAAATCCATCATCAGGCGTTTGAATGCCTGTTGAGGTGAGGACGCCGCCGGATTCAACAGTCACTGTCCGGCTATCGCCATTCGGTGCTTCGAGAATAATATCGCCCGTATCATCCGGAATACCGTCGATTGCCGAGTAGATCACCTCTGTCAGACCGGAAACAGTGATTGTCTCCGGGATGAGGAATGGCTGATCTTCCTCGGGTCTGCGCAATGTATATGATTCACCTTCGAAAAGGACGCCCGGCGGAAGCGCATTGAATCCCCACTGTGCATCGTTCTGGCCCGCCTGCGAACGCATCTGCGCCGCACGGAGCCCTTGAATTACCTGCTCCACCGCACGATCCAAATCACTGCGAGCCTGGTACGTGCGATACATCGGAATAGCCATACCTGCGGTCAGCGCGACAATACCGGCTGCCAGTAATGCCTCGATGGCCGTGAATGCTCTGCGTTTCATGAGAAAGAGGGGAAAAGGGGATCGGGGTCTAAGCCCCGCCGCTGATATTGCCGATAACGCTGTAGATGGGAATGATGATAGCAAATGCGATCACGCCGACCAG